>CAKZMA010000490.1 GCA_937127375.1 uncultured Coleofasciculus sp.
TCCAGACACAACGGTGATGATTTTCGCCAGTACGGGTATGGGTCCTAACTATACTGGCGTACACATTCTCGATCAAATCCTGCAGCGTCTAGAAAAACCTCAGACACCAATGATGCGTCAGGAAGTTGGCAATACCCTAAATGCCTTGAAGCGATATAAGATTCTAAGACAACTAAAAAATCGTCTCCGGAAACCGATACGGAACCTGCGGGGTAAGGGAAAACAACCAGTCGCGAATTTCAGTCATCGCAAATGTTTCCAAGTTCCCTCCAGTGAAGGCTTTGGAGGGATTCGGATTAATTTAGTTGGTCGCGAACCTCAGGGTAAGATCCAACCGGGAAAAGAGTATGAGGAATTTTGCGAAGCACTCTGTCAAGACTTATCTGAACTCGTTAACCATAATACCGGAGAACCGCTCATTCGTAAGATTTTCCGGTCAACTGAAATCTACCAGGGAGAACATCCCATGGGTCATCCTGATATTTTAGTGGAGTGGAACCGGAATGCACCCATCTGTTCAGTTTCCTCTCCTAAAATAGGGCAAATTGATAAGGTGTATTGGGATAGCCGCACTGGAGATCATAAACCAGGTGGGCTTTTTTGTATTCTTGGACCCTCCATCGAACCCAAGAAACTTGAACGCGATACCTCGATTATTGACTTCGCGCCAACAATAGCCTCTCTTCTAGAAGTGCCACTTCCTCAAAGTGATGGAACACCCATTTCCGGAGTTCTCGCTTAAATTATGGAGCCTAAATCGGGAGTATGTCAGGGAAAGCACGCAATATCCTAGCTAACCGGATAAGTTGGGTTACTCTTTCGAGAAGGCTTCGCCTACGTTCCGAGAACCCAACCTACTTGCGTTGATATGCTCCTCTTTCCTGTCTTAGGCATTTTTTTATTATATTTATTCTATACTGGACTAAATAATAATTACCAAGCCCCTTGACAAGTTTAGAGATACTCAAATGATTAAGCGCTTGATTAAGGATTTAGCCTATCCAGTTATTAAGTCGAGACCCGACTTTCTAGTTATTGGAGCGCAAAAAGCCGGAACAACTTCATTATACCATTATTTAAAGGAACACCCTCAAATTTTTGGCAATATTGGATTTAAAGAGGTACGCTACTTTGATCGATCAGAACATTATGATCTGGGATTTAGTTGGTACTTGGGTAATTTCCCCTCTAAATTGAGAAAAAGAAACCAACTAACCTGTGACGCATCACCCAACTACCTCTACTATGAATTTGTCCCTGAACGCATCAAAAAAGACTTAGGAACGATTAAAATGATTGCCATCCTGAGAGAACCTGTTTCTCGGGCTTATTCAGCCTGGCAAATGTTTCATAACTTTTCTGATGTAGATAACGATCATCTAAGACGATTTTACGATAAAAGAAGTTTCGCCGAGGCAATCGAAGAGGAATTTACTCCTGATTTCGATCACACTCAATATCCTTTCCGTTATGATTATGTGGGTCGCGGCAAATATGTTCATCAACTCGAACATTACTATAAGTATTTTGAGCCGGATAATATTCTGGTTTTAAATGTAGATGAGTTCCGCACCAATATCGATAGAGTGCTAAATCGCGTCTGTGTTTTTTTAAACATTGCCCCCTTTGACCCCGAAACAATCCAGGAACTCAAGCAAAAGAAACACAATGTAGGTAACTACAAGTTTCCCAAAACCCCCGCTGATGAAGAAAAGTTAAACTTTCTCAAGGAGTATTATGTTCCATTCAACGAAAAGCTGTATGAACTCTTAGGTGAACGCTATAATTGGTAAGTCCTGCACGGGAGCATGTCAGGGAAAGCATACAATGTTCACACTAACCTGCTGGCGTTCTGACTTTTCACGACATGTGGCGCGACGTGAGTGTTGATTGTGTAGGGACTCACTTTCAGTACTATCTTTTCGGTGACACCCGGATGTGACTAAACCCGCCCAGACGCTTCTCGTATCGCGTCTCTACTCAGGTTTCTAGACTTCCCGTGAAAAGTCAGGCTGGCGTTGGGTTTCGTTCCTCAACCCAACCTAATTGCGTTGATATGCATCCGTCCTGCACACTATCGAATAATTAATCATCCTTGAATCAAGCCAGCCCTCAGCATAGGTGCTTTAATCATGAAGCTGTTACTCAAAAAAATAGCCTACCCTCTAATAAAATCGCGACCCGACTTCTTAGTTATTGGCGTTCAGAGAGCCGCAACAACATCCCTGTATCGCTATCTAACTCAACATCATCAAATAGTGGTAACAGCTAAATGGCGAGAAACTTACTATTTTGATGTCCCGGACAATTACAGTAAAGGCTTGGGCTGGTACTTAGGACATTTTCCTGCTAAATTGACCAAAGGAAATAAACTAACCTTTGAAGCTTCACCCAGCTATCTCTATTACCCGCCGATTCCTCAGCGGATCAAGCAGGATTTAGGAACGATTAAAATGATTGCAATCCTAAGAAATCCCGTAGATCGAGCTTATTCCGCTTGGCAAATGTATCATAACTATATGAATGTATCTCTGTCTCATTTGCGAGAAAGAGCAGATAGCAGAACGTTCGCGGAGGCGATAGAACAGGAATTGAAACCCGAATTAAATACTGCTACCTATCCCTATAATTACATCGATCGAGGAAATTACGCTAAGCAATTAGAAAACTATTACCAGTATTTCAATCCAGAGACGATTCTTATTTTAAATTTTGAACAGTTTTGCCAGGATTTAAATGCAAATCTAGTCCGCGTCTGCGATTTTTTAAACCTCGAATCCTTTCCCCAAGAGATGATTCAGCAATTCCAGACCGAAAAATATGCCGCTGCTAACTATGAAAGGAAACCAGAAGATGAGCAAGTCTTGGAACAATTGAAAGACTATTATGAACCTGAGAATGAAAAGCTCTATCAAACATTAGGCATTCGTTATGATTGGTGATAAAAGAGTTAGCAGGGGCGAGCATATCCCAGGAAGCTCGACATTGTTATTTAACACAACATTCAATAAAGGGTTATTAATTTGGCAATAATTATCATACAATCATGAGCAAGCAATTTATTAAAAGAATAGTTTATCCCGTTTTCAAGTCACGACCTGACTTTTTAATTCTTGGAGCGCAGAAAGCAGGAACAACATCATTGTATCGTTATCTGAGCCAACATCCTCAAATCATCGAGAACAATACCTGGAAAGAAATTCACTACTTTGATAAACCTGAAAATTATTATCAAGGTTTTGGCTGGTATTTAGGACATTTTCCGGCTAAGTTAAGGAAAGGTAATAAACTTACCTGTGATGCGACACCTAGTTATCTTTATTATAAATATGTTCCTCAACTAATCAAGCAAGATTTAGGCTCTATTAAAATGATAGCTGTACTAAGAAACCCGGCGGATAGAGCCTATTCAGCATGGCAAATGCATAAAAACTTTTCAATGGCAAGCCATGAAAGTTTAATTAAAATAGCAGATGAACGCAGTTTCTCTGAAGCGATTGACCAAGAATTAAGCAGCGATTTTAATTGCACTGAAGATTTATACAATTATATTGATCGGGGTAAATATGTTGATCAACTAAAAAACTATTACCGCTATTTTAGGGGAAAAGATATTTTAGTGTTGAACATAAGCACTTTTAGCACAGATTTAGAGTATGTGCTTAATCGGGTCTGTGAGTTTTTTGATATTGACAAATTCTCTTCCGAAAAAATCCAAAATTTAAGGGAACAAAAACATAACGCAGGTAATTATAAAATGGAGAAGACAAAGGCGGATCAAGAAAAACTAGAGTTATTGAAAAACTATTTTGCTCCTTTCAATGAAAGCCTGTATCAACTATTAGGTGAACGATACAATTGGTAATTGAGAAACTTGCCCTAGTTTAGAGTTGGAAAACCAGTAAACGAACAGCGCGATCGCCAGCACATCACTGTTCGACCTTGATCCAGTACAGCTCAGGTATTAGGGATTCCG
>CAKZMA010000491.1 GCA_937127375.1 uncultured Coleofasciculus sp.
AATTCTCATTATGAGGTAAAGGTGCAGGGGAGTGGGGGACTCAGCCAAAAATTTCCGCCAGTTTTGGTAGTATTGGATACATTTTTTGTTAACGTTCTCCGGGTTGCTCAAGTTGGGAATTGGCTGTAAGCACGACAACTCGATGGAATTCGGTATCAATCGGCGTTTCTCACTATCCAATGCTCACGTATCTAGGCTGCTTTACGATGAAGAGTAGGTTCTTTATTGAACCGGAAGAAAGACATGATGAATAGTTAGTTTACGACTTTCTAGATTGTGTAAAGTTTCCTTAACTTGAGTATTGGTCGGTATAAGCGAGGATGTACATAGACCGCTTGGAGGATTGATTCGCAGTTTTTGACACCGACTCTCTACTCCCCTATTGACTGCTTGTAAGGCAGTTTTAATATCACCATTCATAATGTAACCAATCATTCCTCCATCGAGAAGCCCTGATGCGTACTGAGACGTTATAAACCGCATCATTCCTTCTTCTACATATTGTGTGGCTAAAGACTCTCGTTGATTATCTTTCCTAATTATATTTAATCTCTTACATTCAAAAGTGAAATAAACATCTTCTCGATAACCATGCGTAAACCGTAAATCGATTCGTCCCACTTCCTCTCCAGTTTCAAAATTGTCTTCTGGAATTTCACGATCAATCCTTACGGGAAGTTTTTTGATGTTTTTACTTTGGATTAGAACGAGTCTAAATCTTCTAGTAATAGGGACTTCATGATCATTAGAATTGGGTTGGGGAAAACTTGCCCACTCAGATACAACCATTTCTAAAATTTCTGGAATCAATCCTCTGGGAAATGTATCTGCCCAAGGATCTAGGTTACCAATGATCATGAATTCTTCCTGTAGCCAGCGGTAAGGAGTGCTGCTGAAATTTCATCAGCATCGTTCAGGGCAAAAGTCTTAGTCCAAAATCGCCGGGTTAAAGGCTTAAATATATATAGCTTGTCTTGATCGAAAACTTTAAGATTCCGTAAGTAACGGATGCTTCCTTGATCATTAGGTAGGAAGTGAAAAATTCGTTGTATAGCAGCATCTAAACGGGAGGTGGATTCCTGCTCATAATCGGTGATACTTTGATGTGAATTGTTTGTTCTTTCTAGAATAACTAATCCTGCACCCATTGGTGAGGAAACTAATAGGTTACCCCTTATCTTGTAAGGACTTCTATCGGTAAAACTATTGAGTACATCGCACAAAAGAATCAGATAGTTATTTCGCTCATCGGCTGTAGATCCCTCTAATATAGGAATAGTCTTAGTTCCTCGATTTGGCATAGAACTTTTCATCCAACAGTTTATAGTGTCATTGATCAATATCTGTTCTACTTCATCAATATCATAATAACTATAGATGTAAGGCGATAATTCATCTTTCGCTCGATTTACTATTTCGTGTCTAGCCAGAAAGTTAGTTTTTATTTCATTTGTAACATTTGTTATTAAGGTTGCCACTTCGTTGATGATTGCTCTGGCTTTTGAAGGAGATTTGGTTTGCTCAGGAAATGGAAATGGTAAACGAAGCAGTTCACTCTCATGAGTTTTATCTCTTTCTGTACCCCAATTAGCAGATGTGTGAAATAAAAAGTATCTAGCTAAAGAAGAATTTAAAAACGCGGACAAAAACATCAAAATTTCTTTATCCTCTTTTCTGCCATGGATTCCTTGGAGTGCATGGCGGAAAACTACATCAAAATCAGCGAAAGCTACTCTCAACCCCTGGGTAACGATAACATGGGGAGCCAAAAATATATCTTGTTCTGGAAGCCGACGAAGTCTTTTAAAACGGTTGCCAATTCTAACACAATCAGATTCCATAACTATCAAATTAATATTTTTACTTTTACCTTCCAGGAAAAGCTGTTCCTCTGACCAAGGAGATATTTTACTCTTTTCTCGATTATCATTACAACCTTCTGGTTGAAAGCCTTGACCAATAAGCCATCTTTTAGCCCTCTTATTTTTACGTACCTTTAATTGATCAACCGAATTATTTAAACTTGGTAAGTTTGCTAATCTTTCTAGTAGTTTTATGTCTCTAGGTGTTCCCCAAAAGCATTGTTTCCAAATGAGTGCAGCATTACCACAATTAAGATCATATAAAACTTCTCTCAGTCTAACTATCGCTCGGTCTTCTGGAGAAATAGTAATAATTTCCGCCCTGAGCGTTTCCATTTCAGTCTTAGGACTTATGTATTCGATAGACTCAGTTTGTTTCGTTGGCTGCTCTTTGCGGTATCTCACAATAAGTGTAGGTCTATCAGCATTATCGAACAGGTAAAACCTCAGATCAGCCAGATTAATTACTTGTTCAACTGTGTATTTTTCTAGCCATTTATATTGAAATTTTAGAGCTTTTTCTTGATGGTTAAATAAAATCCCTGCTGGAAGTAAAAAACAAACACGCCCCTGTTCTTTTACATGATACGGAGCTTTCCAAACAAAACCGTATGCTAGCTGCCTTTGAGCGATGGGTAGATCAGCTTCTGCACACCATTTTTCCATCAGAGATTCTTCACCAGATATCTGCGCCCACGGTGGATTTCCAACTACAAGATCAAAACCTTCTGTTGGTATGGGTGAATTTTGCTCAAAAAAGTCTCGGCAAAGAATGTTATGACCAACTAGCTTCGGAAGCGCATTTCCTTTTTCCTGAAGCTTCTGGATATCTCTTGGATCAAGTTGATCCAGGAAAGCAAGATATAAACTAAATGCGGCAATGCGACAAGCGGTTTCACTCACATCTATACCGAAAATATTCTGTTGAAGAATATTAATGAAGACTGCTGCACACTCATCATTGCTTGCTGTTCTGTGTTTTATGTGCCATTCCTCAGCCAATCGGTTGAATAGGGCTACGAGAAAAATACCTGAACCACATGCTGGATCAAGAAATTGCTTATCTAGTAGTGAACTGAATCCATCTAGTGCTGTGTCAAGCACAATTTCAGCTAAAAAACGGGGCGTGTAGTAAGTACCACTTTTTCGTTTTTCATTAGCATTTTCAGCTTCAATAAACCTTTCGTATATCCCACTGATCGTTTCCACTGGAATAATACTAAAATCATAAGCCCAAAATCCCAAGGATAGTTGACCACTACTTAGGTCATCTCCCTGTAAAAAGCTTTTAATAATTTTGATATGTTGATTTTTAATTAGCTCACTTTCAGCTTGAAGATCCGTATTAAACAAATCTCCATTAAAGTCACGTTTAAGCTTTTGAAACAAAGCATATAAAAGTTTTTTTGCGTCATCTGCTTTATATTTTTTCAGAAAGTCAATAATTTTGTGGGCGTCTTCAATACCTATCTGGGAAAAATAGGAAGCTCCAACTATTTTTCTATCTACAAGATAACAGGTAAATATGGTACGCCACAATAGCCCATTTACAGTCCTAATATCAAGACGATTAGACTGTTTTTCTTCTAGTAAACGACGACGTGCAGCGTCAAGATTTTCAAGTAGGTAACGGTCAACCCGCAAATCCGGATTAAATGATTTGGGTCTTTTACGAAATAATTCTCCTAACTCAGCAGAACGTATAAATTGTCTAAGTTCAAGTGCGTCAGCAACCCGTTCTAACGTTTCTACTAGGCGGTTATCCTGATCGATCGCTTGATCTTCTCTAGCAGGAAGAGCCAGACCCGAGTAGATGTGAAACTCAGTTGGACTAATGATGACCAGAAGTGGGGCAATACCTTGGTTCCAAAGCTGACGATGCAACCGACGTATCTGCCCAGATTCTATGCGAGACACTTCTTTGAAGTATATATATGGTGCTTTATTAATGTATAGAATGCCGTTAAGTTCTAAATCCCGCCACGCCCGACGCATAGCATGAGCTTGGGGAAGAGGCTGATCGCCAGAATTAATTTGCTCAATACTCCGAAAGAACTCAGGTGGTTGCCGCTCACTGAGTCCAAGCTGTTCTATCCAATCCGGGTTAAGCTTTGTTTCCATATCAGTATTATCCCTCTCAATGGCGATCGCGTCTTGCCCTCATCTACATTCCTATGCCAATCAGCCACTCACGTTTCAGTCTGACTCCTGTGCATCCTTAAACTGAAGTTCCCTCCATACAGATGTACTATACCCAGGCTAAAGTCTTATCCCGTAATGGTTTGAGCGCTCAAATCCCTCAAAAATCGTACCCATGTAG
>CAKZMA010000492.1 GCA_937127375.1 uncultured Coleofasciculus sp.
GCTGAGATTTTCAAAGCTTACTCGACAACGCCTTTTGCGGGGATCTTTCTTCATTTCATCTTTGCCAGGAAAAAACAAGTTAGTAAAATTCATTAAATAATGCGGTTGTTCGTGTAGCAAAGCTCCCCTATAATCAGTCAACAAAACCTATGAATAGCCAGTTTAGAACAATGGACTCTCCACAAACAGAGTTATACAAAAGAATTCAGGCATTTTCATTGGATCAGCCAGATGATCAATTATCGTTCAGCAAACGGTTGGCAAAGGATAATTGCTGGTCATTAGACTATACTCAGAGAGTAATTGAGGAATACAAGAAGTTTACCTTTCTCGCTGTTGCCGCAGGACATCCAGTCGCGCCATCGGAACAGGTTGATCAAGTTTGGCACTTACATCTGAGTTATACGCGATCGTACTGGCAAGAGTTTTGCCCAAAAATATTACAAACTCCATTGCATCACGAGCCAAGTCGCGGCGGTTCATCGGAGCAGTTGAAATTTGAAGACTGGTATAGCAGAACATTAGAAAGCTACAAACAGTTTTTTGGGCAGATTCCTCCCATCGATATTTGGTCTGATCCCAAAGACCGATTTGGGCGCGATTTACAGGTTGTTCGGGTGAATACCCAGCAAAACTGGATTGTGCCTAAGCTATCTTCAAATTGGCTACCCAAACGGCAACATCAACAAACCGTAATCCTATTTCTTTTCTGTACTTTGGCATTGATTGTCACTGGCTGCGAAACTGTTTCCCCGATTCCCAATCCCTTAAACTTTACCGGTGGGGAATTTTTGCGGTTCTACTTCCTACTATCCGTTGGTATTTTATTACTCGCTTACTGCCTGCGAGTTTATGTGCTGTTACCTGATGGCAATCCGGTAGAAAAACCCGTATCTCTTGATCCTTACGAAGCAGCTTATCTGGCTGAGGGTAAAAATCGGGTCGTGGATACGGCGATCACTAGCCTTGTTCAAAAAGAATATGTCACCGTAGAACGAATCAAAGGAAACTTGAGGTTGGAGGGCGCTGTAGAAGGGTTATCTGATCCTGTAGAGCAAGCTGTTGCCCAAGCTATCACGTCAGAGGGATGTCATATTGATAAAGTTCGGATGCAGGCGACTCAAACAATAGCTCCAATAATAAATAGAATTTATACTCGCTTACACCAACTCGAACTCTTAGTTAGCCATAAGCAATCCTTTAAAATCCAAACTTACCCAGCCATTTTAATTGTGGCTTTGTTAGGATTAGGGATTGCCAAAATCTGCGTTGGTATCTCTCGCGGGAAGCCTGTTGGTTACTTGTTACTCATATGTATCGTCGTGGCTACCATTGGGTTTTACTTATGGCAAAATCCCAAACATCGCAGTCGTTATGGTGATCAAGTTTTGCAATATCTGCGTACCAGTATGTCCTTAACAGCCTTAAGCTCTACAGATCCTCAACTCTGCCTAGCCTTTGCTCTTTTGGGTACGAAAATTTTACCCATTGATTTGTTTGCTGATTTAAATTGGTTATTGACTCCAAGTCGTTATAGTAGCGGTGATAGTGGTGTTTATGGTGGCGGTTGTGGCGGCGGTTATGGTGGTGGCTGTGGTGGCGGTTGTGGCGGCTGTGGTGGTTAATTGCCTAGGGTTCGTTGCTCTTGCCAATCTCATGGTAATTTGGGATTGATCACCAGTTTTCCCATATCTCAGGACAACAGATTTTGATGCGATCGCGTCCTTTAAAAATGACTACTCCCTGTTTAATAAGCTCACTATTCGAGAAGACGGAATGACCAGATAAAGTATAGCGTTTTTCAAATGGATGAGATACAGATTGGTAACTGAAACCTTTACTCAGCAAGCACCGCTTGTACTTTACTCAAACGAAAACTGCTATAGTTGTTGGTAGTTTTTTCAACCAGCCAGTTGCTGGGGTATTGTAAAGAGAACAAATTGGCTTCTGTTATAGGATTATTGCACAAGTTATTCAAGCATATGCTCAATGAAAAATTGAGGGGGTGTAGAGACGTTCCACCGGAACGTCTATCTGGGTGCAACCGCAAAGATAATGGTGAAACCCGCGCCTACACAATCCCAACCGATATGAGAACCAAAAAAACTGCAACAACAGATAAAAAGTATAAAAATGGAGCATGATTTAAGATTAGCCAAGACTAAGTATTTTGATTTAGGGTAATTGACCAAGGCTTCAAAATTTTCAGCTTGACAATGCTGATATTTTTATGTATAATTAACCATTAATTTGGTGTATTGTTTTGTATGGAATATCTGAAGCACAACGAAATATACCTGGGTAGATCTGAGTATAAAATACTTGAAATTGAGCCAAATAGTGTGGCTCTAAGTTTTTGGTCACCTCCATACTTTGTAGGAAAAAATTACGAGAAGGAAGAGACGTTTGAGTCTTGGCAATCCTTGCTACGCCAAGTCATTCACCATCATTCTCAAACTCTAAAACCTGGTGGTTTTTTAGTTATAAATATTGCTGACATTCTATGCTTCAAAGATGAAAATATGCCAAGAATACAAGCCCTAAATATTTCTAATCAAAAATGTAAAGTTACGAGAGAGATGGTTTTAGATGCTCGTCAAAAGCATCCTGATTATAATCGCCATGAACTAGCTAGCTTGCTGGGTTGTAGTGAGCAAACAATTGATAGACGGTTGAATGGAAATAATATTCGTGGTGGAAAATACCAAGTGCAAACTAGAGTAAAACTCGTTGGCAAGTATATTGAAAAATATGCGTATGAAGTAGGCATTTATTTGTATGATAAACGGGTTTGGGTTAAAGATCCCTCTTGGGTCAATAGTCAGTGGACGAGCAACACGCTAAAGGCGGTCAATGAATATGAAGACCTCTACATTTTCTGGAAGCCCGGTGAGTATGTCATTGATAGAAGAAAGCTATCGAAAGACGAGTGGAAAAGCTGGGGGTCAAGAGGACTTTGGTATATCAATAGTGTTAGAGTTAATGATGACCATGAAGCCAAATTTCCAGAGGAACTGGCAAGTCGGGTGATCCGCTTATTCAGTGAAGAAAACGACCTCATCTTAGATCCTTTTATGGGGAGTGGCACAACAGCCGTAGCTGCAATTAAACATAACCGCAACTATATTGGTATTGAAAAAGAAGCTAAATATGTCAAATTAGCCAAGAAGCGTATTAGAGAGCTATCTTCTTTTCAGTTGGAGCTAAATCTTGTTTAATTTAACAAGTAATTTCTCTAAATCTCCAAGAGTCTATTCTGCTGAGAATTTCAAAGCTTACTCGACAACGCCTTTTTCGGGGATCTTTCTTCGTTTCATCTTTGCCAGGAAAAAACAAGTTAGTAAAATTCATTAAATAATGCGGTTGTTCGTGTAGCAAAGCTCCCCTATAATCAGTCAACAAAACCTATGAATAGCCAGTTTAGAACAATGGACTCTCCACAAACAGAGTTATACAAAAGAATTCAGGCATTTTCATTGGATCAGCCAGATGATCAATTATCGTTCAGCAAACGGTTGGCAAAGGATAATTGCTGGTCATTAGACTATACTCAGAGAGTAATTGAGGAATACAAGAAGTTTACCTTTCTCGCTGTTGCCGCAGGACATCCAGTCGCGCCATCGGAACAGGTTGATCAAGTTTGGCACTTACATCTGAGTTATACGCGATCGTACTGGCAAGAGTTTTGCCCAAAAATATTACAAACTCCATTGCATCACGAGCCAAGTCGCGGCGGTTCATCGGAGCAGTTGAAATTTGAAGACTGGTATAGCAGAACATTAGAAAGCTACAAACAGTTTTTTGGGCAGATTCCTCCCATCGATATTTGGTCTGATCCCAAAGACCGATTTGGGCGCGATTTACAGGTTGTTCGGGTGAATACCCAGCAAAACTGGATTGTGCCTAAGCTATCTTCAAATTGGCTACCCAAACGGCAACACCAACAAATCGTCGTCCTCTTCCTTTTGTTTCTTTTGGCATCAGTTGTCACGGGTTGCCAAATTGTTTCCACAATTCCAAATCCCTTAAACTTCACAGGTTCGGAATTTTTGATTTTCTACTTCCTGCTATCCATTGGTGTTGTATTCATCGCTTTCCGCCTCCAAGTTTATCTGCGACTACCGGGTGGCAATCTAGTAGAAAAACCCGTATCTCTTAATCCTTACGAAGTAGCTTATCTGGCTGAAGGTAAAAATCGGGTTGTGGATACGGCGATCGCTAGTCTCGTCCAAAAGGAATACGTAACCGTACAGCCAGAACAACGAAGCTTGACATTGGCGGGAACTGTAGAAGTATTGTCTCATCCTGTAGAGCAAGCCGTTGCCAACGCTATTACGTCAGATGGCTGTCATATTGATCGGGTTCGGATACAGGCGACTCAAACAATAGATGTAATAATCGAGGAAATTAAAAATCGATTACACCAACTTGAACTCTTAATCAGCCAGGAGCAATTATTTAAAGTCCAAGTTTATCCAACCCTTTTAATCGTTGCCCTGTTAGGATTAGGCATGGCAAAAATAGGCGTCGGTATTTATCGAGGAAAATCGGTGGGGTTTTTAGTTATCATGTGTCTTATTATAAGTCTCATGATTTCATGTTTAGCGGAGACTCCAAAACATCGTAGTCGCTATGGTGATCAAGTATTACATGATCTTCGTAGCCGTATCCCCTTAAACGTTTTAAGTCCTGAAGATTCTCAACTCGCTCTAGCATTTGCGATTTGGGGGAATAAAGTTTTACGACACGATTTGTTGGCTGATTTAAAGATGGTATTCACGTCAGTATCTAGGAGTAAAGTGAGTAGTAATAGTGGCGGTGGAGTTGGTTGCGGTGGTGGTGGTGGAGTTGGTTGTGGTGGTGGTGGCGGCGGCGGTTGCGGTGGTTGCGGCGGTGGTGGCTGTTAACAACTTCTTGGTAATTTGGGATTGATCACCAGTTATGCAATATTTCAGGACAACAGATTTTGATGCGATCGCTACTCTCTAACATTTTTTTGAACCAGCCAGTGTCCGGGATATTGTGTTTGTCGTTTGCGCTTGAACCGGGGGGATTTTCAGGGGGAGATTCGGTAAGGGGGTAGTTAGCCCGGATTTGGTATGAGAATCAAAAATCCTGCAACAATCGATAACAAGTGTAAAAATGGATCACGATCGCACTGACCAACCTCGTTATCTCTAGGATGGGTGAGTCTAACGTCCAAAATCCTACCAATCCATTCCTAGTCTTGATTGAAACACCATGCCCAAATCTCCCAAATCCCTCAGGGGTAACCAAATCCGACAAACGTTCCTGGACTT
This sequence comes from uncultured Coleofasciculus sp., assembly GCA_937127375.1. Taxonomy (GTDB): domain Bacteria; phylum Cyanobacteriota; class Cyanobacteriia; order Cyanobacteriales; family Coleofasciculaceae; genus Coleofasciculus. Next base: position 5,301 of record CAKZMA010000492.1, read on the forward strand.
CTACGACAAACGGCAACACCAAGTTTTGCCGTCGGCTTCCTTAGTCCCCGAAGATCCCACCGTCTTACTCACCATCGCTGGGATGTTACCCTTTAAACCGATATTCCTGGGACAACGCCAGTCGGACTTTGCCCGCGCCACCACGTCGCAAAAATGTCTCCGCACCAATGATATTGAGAATGTGGGACGCACGGCGCGACATCATACCTTCTTTGAAATGCTGGGCAATTTTAGCTTTGGCGACTATTTTAAAGAACAAGCGATCGCGTGGGCATGGGAATTATCCACACAAGTCTTTGCATTGCCCCCAGAACGCCTAGTGGTGAGTGTGTTTCGAGAGGATGACGAAGCCTTTGCCATCTGGCGGGATAAAATTGGTATCCCTGCCCATCGTATCCAGCGGATGGGCGAAGAAGATAACTTCTGGGCATCGGGTCCTACAGGTCCTTGTGGTCCTTGTTCAGAAATTTATTACGACTTCCACCCGGAAAAAGGGGACAAGGATATCGATTTAGAAGATGATACCCGGTTTATTGAGTACTATAACCTGGTGTTCATGCAATACAACCGGGATGCAGACGGGAATCTTACCCCCCTGCAAAATAAAAATATTGACACCGGGTTGGGATTAGAGAGGATGGCGCAAATCCTCCAACAGGTTCCCAATAACTACGAAACGGATCTGATTTTCCCAATTATCAAGACGGCGGCTGAGATTGCTGGCGTTGATTATGCTAAAAGTGATGAGAAAACCAAAGTCTCCCTAAAAGTGATTGGGGATCACATCCGCGCCGTCGTTCATCTGATTGCTGATGGAATTACCGCCTCGAATATTGGACGCGGCTATATCCTACGCCGTTTAATCCGGCGAGTAGTGCGTCATGGGCGATTAATTGGCATTCAAGGAGAGTTTACCACCCAAGTCGCCGAAAGCGCGATCGCACTGGCTGAAGACACCTATCCGAATGTGCGCGAACGGAATAATTCGATTCAAGCCGAATTGCAACGTGAAGAATCGCAATTCCTGAAAACTCTGGAACGTGGCGAGAAGTTATTGGCAGACATTCTGGCGCAAAAGCCTGATCTTATTTCTGGAACCGATGCCTTTACTCTCTATGATACCTACGGGTTCCCCTTAGAATTAACCCAAGAAATTGCCGAAGAACAAGGGATTACTGTAGATTTGGCAGGCTTTGAAGTGGAAATGGAGAAGCAGCGCCAACGGGCAAGAGATGCCCATGAAACCATTGATTTGACGGTACAGGGAAGCTTGGATAAGTTGGCTGAACATATCCATGGCACTACCTTCTTGGGCTATAGTGAACCCCAGTCTACGGCTCAAGTTGAAGCCTTGTTAGTCGAAGGTCAAGCGGTAGAATCAGCTTCATCCGGTACGGAAATCCAGATTATTTTAGACCAAACTCCATTCTATGCCGAATCTGGGGGACAAATTGGCGATCGCGGTTATTTATCTGGCGATAATTTAGTAGTACGGATTGAAGATGTCAAAAAAGAATCCGACTTCTTTGTTCATTTTGGTCGCGTGGAACGGGGAACTCTAAATCTGGGGGATACCGTTACCGCCCAAATTGACCGCGCTTGTCGCCGTCGCGCCCAAGCTAATCATACGGCAACTCATTTATTACAAGCGGCGCTGAAAAAGATTGTTGATCCGTCTATTTCCCAAGCGGGTTCTTTAGTCGCCTTTGATCGGCTGCGGTTTGATTTTAATTGTTCCCGTTCCCTGACAGCAGAGGAATTGGTACAAATTGAGGAGCAAATTAATACCTGGATAGCGGAGGCACACGGCGCAGATGTGGCGATTATGCCCCTAACCGATGCCAAAGCAAAAGGTGCGATCGCGATGTTTGGGGAAAAGTATGCGGATGAGGTACGAGTGATTGATTTCCCCGGTGTTTCTATGGAACTCTGTGGGGGAACTCATGTGAATAACACCGCTGAAATTGGTGTGTTTAAAATCGTCTCCGAAACCGGGGTAGCTTCCGGGATTCGGCGCATCGAAGCCGTAGCAGGTCCTGCGGTATTGGATTATTTGAACCTGCGGGATAAAGTGGTCAAAGAATTAAGCGATCGCTTTAAGGCAAAACCCGAAGAACTCCCGGAACGCATTACCACTATCCAGAACGAACTCAAAGCGTCTCAGAAACAATTAGAAACCCTGAAACAAGAATTGGCATTAGCCAAATCTGATCAGTTATTGAGTCAAGCTGAATCCGTGGGTGAGTTCAAGGTTTTGGTGGCAAATCTGGGAGACATTGAACCCGACGCCCTGAAAACCGCAGCGGAAAGACTTCAGCAAAAACTGGGCGAAAGTGCGGTGATTTTAGGTTCGGTTCCTACAGAAGGAAAAGTCAGTTTAGTCGCGGCGTTTAGCGCCAAAATCCACAAAGACAAGAAGCTACAAGCCGGTAAATTTAT
>CAKZMA010000493.1 GCA_937127375.1 uncultured Coleofasciculus sp.
GCTCGATCGCTCGATTCAGATTCCACGCCGCACTAATTAAAGATACATGGGTAAACGCCTGAGGAAAATTCCCCAACGCTTCACCACTTGATCCCGTTTCCTCCGCATATAATCCTAAATGGTTGGCATAACTAAGCATCTGTTCAAAAATTAGTCGAGCGCGATCAAGTCGCTTTGTGTCTACTTTTCCCGCCCTTGTCAACGCCTCAACTAGCCAGAATGTACAGAGATTAAACGTTCCTTCTGTTCCTGAAAGACCATCCGGCGCTTCTTCGGGATTATACCGATACACTAAACTATCGGAAACCAGTCCTCCTATTTCTGGGGGGGAATTAATCGCATCCAGGGTTTTCAACATGCGAGGATCAGTGGGAGACATGAAGAAAATTAAGGGCATAATCAGATTACTGGCATCTAGGGACGTGCTACCGTAATATTGAACAAAAGCTTGACGCTCCTCACTCCATCCCTTCGCCATAATTTCTTCATAGATGCGATCGCGTTCCTTGAGCCATCGCTGGTGATCTGCTGGCAATGAGCGCTTTTGAGCCAAACGCAAACCACGATCCAGCGCAACCCAACACATGAGATTAGAATAAATATAATCCTTACGTCCCCCGCGTGTTTCCCAGATTCCTTCATCTTGGCGTTGCCAATTATCGCAAACCCAATTGAGTAACCGCCGGAGGGATAGCCACAAGTCATAGGAAATCGGGGTGCCATATTTGTTGAACAAATATACCGAGTCCATTAACTCGCCATAAATATCAAGCTGTAACTGCTTATAAGCCCCATTGCCAATCCGAACCGGGTAAGATCCCTTATATCCCTCAAGATGATCCAAAATCTGTTCATCAAGATCATGATAACCATCAATCCCATACATAATCTGCAATGGATCATCTGAATCCAACTCCTGACAGCGATTTTCCAAGAAGAGCATAAACTGGGCGGCTTCCTCAGTAAACCCGATACGGAGTAGGGCATACAGAGTAAAGGATGCATCTCGAATCCAGGTATAGCGGTAATCCCAATTTCGGGAACCACCAATCATTTCCGGTAAGCTACACGTCGGTGCAGCTATAATTGCCCCCGTGGGTTCGTAGGTGAGCAATTTCAAGGTTAAGGCGGAACGTTCCACCGTCTCGCGCCATCGACCTTCATAAGTACATTTGCCAATCCAGCGTCGCCAATACGCCACCGTATCGTCAAAGAGTTGAATCGCTTCTTGATGGCGCAGGGGCAAACTACAACCCCCATCCTGGTCAGTTTCTTGCAGCACAAAAACGGCGGTTTGTCCAGACTCTAACGTAAATTCGGTGAAGACACCGCATTCATTTTGTTTTAAAGGAACATCCGTCACCAATCCCAAACTCAGAGACGGCGACTTAAAACACGCCCCCGTGGAGGAGAGAATCGTCTCGTGGCGATCGCGGGCATAATTAAAAGCAGGATAGCACTCTAAGCGAAACTTCATTTGGCAGCGAACGACTCTAACTTGCCGCACTAACCAGTGATACCCTTGCTGATTCACTGGCATACCCACAGGCATAAAATCAATAATCTCACCCACCCCACAAGACGCCAGGAAGCGAGTCACCAACACATTCGTTTCGGGCCAATATAACTGTTTATGAGTGACACCATCCACACAGGGAGCAATCTTAAAATGCCCCCCTTTCTCAGCATCCAGTAACGCGGCAAAAACACTCGGAGAATCGTGTCTGGGAAAGCAAAACCAGTCAATTGAACCTCCTAAGCCAACTAAGGCTGTGGTGTGCATATTGCCGATAATGCCGTAATTCTCGATAGATTGATATGCCATTGAATTATGAATGTTTAATGTTCAATTTTGAAGTTTAATTCACCGTCCCTTAATCAAGGAAAAATGACGTAGCTTGCTTCTCGATGAAAGCGAGTATGACAAATGACGAATGACATAAGACTATTCCCCAATTTCCGCCAATTCCAACCAACGTTCTGTGGCTGTATCAATAGTATGAGTCAAGGTTTCTAATTTCTGATAAAGTTCCTGCACCTGATCCACTTTACCAGGAGATGAATTATACAGCGCTTTCTCCACCTCTGCCTTCTCCGCTTCCAGTTGGGGAATTTTATCCTCTAATTCTTCAAACTCGCGCCGTTCCCAATTAGAAAGCCGACGCGGTTTTCCATTACCAGACGATTGCGTTTTCAGCGTTTCCCCATTTGCCGAGTTTTCTGATTTCTGTTGCAACTTAGCACTGGCTTCAGCCGCTGCTGCTGCTTCCGCTTCCTTGTAATCCAGATACACAGAATAGTTACCCGGATACTGACGCAGAATCCCATCTGATTCTAAGGCAAAAATTTTGTTGACCGTTCGATCTAAAAAATAGCGATCGTGAGATACCACAATCACAGAGCCATTGAAATTTTCCAGGTAATCTTCCAATACCGAAAGCGTTTGTACATCTAAATCATTGGTCGGTTCGTCCAAAATTAGCACATTGGGAGCGCTCATCAAGACACGTAACAAAAATAGGCGGCGCTTTTCTCCTCCAGACAGTTTATGAATGGGAATATATTGTTGATTCGGTGGAAACAGAAAACGTTCTAACATTTGTGACGCCGTAATCAGCGTTCCATCGCCAGCTTGCACATATTCTGCCACTTCTTTGAGGTAATCAATCACTCGTTGATCTTGATTGATTGCCATTAGTAAATCATCAGAATGCTGATCAAAATAGCCGATATGAATCGTTGCGCCAATATCCACCTCACCCGAATCCGGCTCAATCCGCCCAGTGATAATATCCATTAGCGTGGATTTACCACTCCCATTTTCGCCAATAATGCCAACGCGATCATCGGGGCTAAATTCGTAGGTAAAGTCTTGGATTAACGTGCGATCGCCATATCCCTTAGAGACATTCTCTAACTCAATTACTTTATTGCCAATCCGACGACTGGCTGTGGAAATATCGACCTTACCTTGAGCCTGTTTAAACTCTTGATCCTGCATCTGATGGATGCGATCAATTCGCGCTTTCTGCTTCGTACTCCGCGCTTTCGGACCTCGTTTCAGCCATTCCAACTCTCGCCGCAATACATTCTGATGTTTCCGTTCTTGACTGACGGCAGTTTCTTCAGCTAGGGCTTTTTTCTCTAAGTAGTAGGCATAGTTGCCATTGTAGGTATAAATATCACCTCGGTCAATTTCAATAATCCGATTGGTGACTTGATCCAAAAAATAGCGATCGTGGGTAATTAAGAGAATGGCTCCCGGATAGGATTTTAAATATCCTTGTAACCATTCTACCGACATGGCATCTAAATGGTTGGTGGGTTCATCCATCAGTAAAACATCGGGTTCTGATAGTAACGCTGTCGCCAAGGCGATGCGCTTCCGATAACCTCCGGATAAATTACCAATGGGTGTATCAAAGTCTTGAATTCCTAACTTGGTGAGGATGACTTTGGCACTGGTTTCTAAGTCCCAAGCACCTAGAGTTTCGATGCGCTGTGTCACCTGAGATAAACGTGCCATAACTTGTTTATCGTCTGAATTTCGTGCCAATTTGTGGGATAATTCCTCATAATCCCGGATGAGTCTCATCTGTTCACCACTATCGGCAAAGATCTGTTCTAATACAGTACGATTTTCATCTAAGTCAGGTTGTTGGGGTAAGTAAGCAATTCTCGCGCCGGGATTGACCATAAATTGACCACCATCAATGGGTTCGAGTCCAGCAATCATTTTTAATAGAGTGGATTTACCCGATCCATTCGTACCGATTAAGCCGACTTTATCGGTAGCATCGAGGCTAAAGCTGGCATCTTTGAGGATTTCTTTAATGCCAAAATCTTTTTTAACGGATTGCAGCGTGAAGATACTCATTAATTTTTTAACTTGATCCTATTTCTAAATTTGCCCTATTTATTGATTGATGGGAAAACAGTGTGTGCGTCTCTGCACGTAAAACTGTTTCATGTCATCTGTAGTTGTGTCGTTTGTCTATCATACCTGTAGTTATTGGGACAAAAACCTTACTCTTCTATTCTTTTACCCTTTTACCCCTTCCCCACTCTATACAACCAATGTTACCGGACTTGATATTATCCCTCATCCTTATTTTCACGCTAACACGTTCAAATTAAATTCGCGATCGCAACACAGACAGATCCCCGACAACTCCTACGAAGTCGGGGATCTTGCTTAAGGCTATAGTAAGTTGACACGGATAGCTACGTCTCCTCCCCGATTCTGCTGCACTCGGTTTGTGTCACCTGATGGCGATAGCTAAAGAGTTGTTCGAGTTGCGCGTCTACCCACCAACCCAACAGCCTCTCAACTAGCCATCCTCCCGGTAATCCATATTCAATCCTATCGGTTAAGCGGGTTTTGCCTGCTTCTGGACTAAATTGGTGGCGATGAACCCAATACGCCATCGGTCCTTCCTTCTGTTTATCAGTAAAGATGGAATAGGGTTCGCATTCAATGTGAATCGCTACCCAGCGCAGCGGAATTGGACCAACAAATAGACGAAATTCCGAAATCGCACCCACACCTAACCCACCTTCGCGACGTACAACCTGAACAGGTTGCCAAGGCGGAGTAAGTCGTTCTAGGATATCTTGACGCTCGTGAAAGTTCCAGACAACCTCCACGGGTGCGTCAATGAGCATGGACTTGCGATAGTGCAACATAAAACTATTATCACTGATTTGTCAGGTTGATTCCCAGCGCGTTGAACTTGGCACGATCTAGGGTATCGTGATGTCGTACCCATAAGTTTTGTCTAAGTTCAGTATCAAGTTACACAATACGTCAACGCGATCGCTAACATCTCGTTTCCATACTAAAAACAGCACAGCAAACAGCGTTGAAAACAGGGAATTGGGGGATTTATGACACAGAATTTGACCAAGCTGCAACTCACGAACATTGGCTGGACAGATGGTTTTGCTATTTGGCGAGTCCGGAACCTGAATAATGTCGATATTCAGTATAATTGGGATGTTTATGAAACTGGTCAGGGGGGTCAGGGAATTGCTTTAGCCAAATACGATGTATTTTTCTACACGTCTTTAGTCAGAGGACCAAATACAGCGAGAGTATTAGTCAATGGTATCCAGCAAATGGTTAAATCTGCCCATTTAAACTATGCCTTTTATCACAGTATTGAACCCCTACCTGAACCCATTCCTCCTAGTTTAGAACTCCAGAGTCTTGATCAGAAACAGCTTTGTGTGATGGTTTAGGGATCTGTCAATTAAAATGAGGACAAGGGGATAAGGAAGATAGGGGAGGGTTTCTCAATCACCTGTTTCCCAAATACCAATCACTTATAGCCATGCAACAGTTAGAAAAAAAACTTACACTTGAAGACTTTCTGGCAATGCCAGAATCCGATGTAACCCATGAATTAGTCGAGGGCGAGGCGGTACCAAAGATGTCACCAAAACGATTTCATTCAGCTTTGCAGAAGACATTGTTATTTATCATCGATAAGTGGTGTCAGGGAAAAGGTGAAGTTTACCCAGAATGGGCGATCGCGTTAAAACGTCGCGGTAAAAACTGGGTTCCTGTGCCAGATTTGACCTATATTTCTTATCAGCGACTACCGACAGACGTGATGGAAGATGAACCTTGTCCAGTTCCCCCAGAATTAGCCATTGAAATTATTTCACAGGGACAAACATTTGGCACATTGATGGAGAAAGCCACCGATTATCTGGAAGTGGGAGTCTTACGAGTTTGGGTTGTAGATCCCCACGCCAGAAGTATCACCGTTTTCTATCCTGATGCACCACCGCGAACCTATACGAAAGATATGGTGATCACCGATTCGTTGTTTGAGGGATTGGAATTGACGCCGCAGCAGGTATTTGGGGCAGCCAGATTACCTGAGAAGGATTAATCTGCTTTTGTTCTTTATCATTTCATTTGCTAGTGCAAGAAGGCAGAAATAACGCCAGCTTCCCCAGCACCCCCAGCTTCCCCAGCTTCCCCTGCTCCCTACCCCACCACCAGACTCCCTGAAGCAACCCCTATGTATGCCAGCTTGGGCAGTGTAGAGACTCCTCATGCTACGTCTCTACAAGGGGTTGGGTAAACCTCACCCCCCGACTCCAAGAGTCACGCTAGGATGTTTACATAAGTTAACAATCCTAGCGTAACCATGATTAATCTCATTGAATCCACCAAAGACTACTGGAGAAAGCTTGACGAGTTAGAAGCTGCCTACAAGCGAGGCGATGTCTCCGTTGAGGAAGTTGATGTTAGAGTGGCTCAACTCATGGATGAACTCGGTCATGAACGTAGAGTAACCTTAAGTTCCATAAGGCAAAGTATACTTCGGCTTTGGCAAGACCAACGCGAAACTCTCCTTGGCTTCGCGTTTCTAG
>CAKZMA010000494.1 GCA_937127375.1 uncultured Coleofasciculus sp.
AATGACCAAAACTTCACAATTTTTAATATAAATTTTCATCATATCAGTTTAACCTAAGCCTTTGGGACAGTTTTGATACGTTTTGGACGTAAAAATACACAAGTCGTAAACCTTAGGGATAGAAAATTTAACATGAGTACCAATCTAGCCACCCAGTTACGTGAGGGAACCAAAAAAGCCCACACAATGGCAGAAAACGTGGGATTTGTCAAATGTTTTTTGAAAGGCGTCGTCGAAAAAACCTCCTACCGGAAACTCGTTACCAATCTCTACTTCGTCTATAGTGCGATGGAAGAAGAAATGGAGCGCCATCGCCAACATCCGATTCTCTCAAAACTCTACTTTCCCCAACTCAATCGCCAGAAAAGTCTAGAGCAAGACTTGTACTATTACTACGGTGCCAACTGGCGCGAACAAGTAGCACCTTCAGCTGCTGGGAAAGACTACGTGCAGCGAATTCGCGACCTGTCCGCCTCTGAACCCGAACTATTAGTCGCCCATTGCTACACACGCTATCTAGGCGATTTATCCGGGGGACAAATCCTGAAAAAGATTGCTCAACGGGCGATGAATTTATCCGAGGGTGAAGGTACAGCGTTTTACGAGTTTAACGACATTCCTGACGAAAAGGCATTCAAAGCTGAGTATCGCCAAGCCTTGGATGAACTCCCCATTGATGACGCAACCGCCGAACGGATTGTTGATGAGGCAAATGCGGCATTTGGCATGAATATGAATCTGTTCAATGAATTAGAGGGAAATCTGATTAAAGCGATTGGTCAGATGCTCTTCAACACACTAACCCGTCGTCGGAGTGGTGGTAGCACAGAACTGGCTACAGCGGAATAAACCCTGGTTAAAAACCTTGTAGAGACGTTGCATGCAACGTCTCTACAATCTGGAAAAAAAGGATTTTATATACCGAATTTGGTATTATAACAATCCTATTTAGGTTCGTGCTTCTTAATAAATCTTTACAAAATAAGCCAAAATTAATCCAGCAAAGTGGTTGCCAACGTTAGCTGATTGCAATATTATTCAACATAGTGTAACAACGTCATACGCCAGTATGACAGAAACTGGATTTCAGAGCCTGAGACAAGGTGGCCGGACCTTGGCAGTCTGTGACTTCAGTTCTATTTTGTGATCACGAGCAAGTCCCTTACACCGATATCCTGCCAAAAGCCACCTTAGTTGCACAAGTATTATCGAGTAGAACAAAGTCCCTGACTGGCTTCTACTATCCAGGAGAAGCGGGTTATAGAAACCTGGCTTGTCGGTACTCGGTTGAAAATGACTAGAGTTTGCTGTGGCTGGGATAGGGGATTTTCTAATGTCAAGAGAAAATATACTTAATTAATTGTCAAAAAATTTTTGAGCGGATAATGCAACAAATGTTTACTAAAAAACAACTAAATTTACAAAATAAAGTTTTAAGCTTAACCCTCTTAAGTATGGTGAATTCAAAATTTATAATCAGACCTTCGGGAAGCGTGTATTATAAGTTTTTCCAGAGCTTCGCGAATGAATTACGAATTTTTTCGAGAAAGATTTTTAATCTCTCGCCAAAGATTAATTAAAGTTATAGAGAATATGATTTTATATTAAATTCACATAAATCTATAAGCAACAAGGTTTAACGATTGAGACTGAAAAGCTTATCAGGAAAGGGATACAGGAAATAAATATGTCAATTTAGTATCCATTAAATTGTTTTTTTTTGGTAAAGATCCCCAGAAGGACTAGATAGAAACGCAAAACTAATGCCATTATTAATTAAGAGGAGAGTATTGAATGGTCGCGAAATTAGAAAAAATTAAGGGTGCATTAACAGTGCGTAACAAAGCGCAAAGTTTATTAACATTATGATTTCGCGATCGCTAGCGGAGTTTTACCTTTTGTCAACTTAATCATGTTTTGGAGTTATAACCTATGTCTAAACTAATGAACCGTACCTCAACTGCCACTGTAGACGCTAAAATTGCCACATCTGCGAACTCCAGTTGGTGCGGTGGTGGTGGCAACATTCCCGATGGAGTGGCTAGTTTTCAAGATGAGATTGTGGTGACTGAAAATATCGCAATTAGCAACGTCACCGTCACGCTGAAGAATTTAGAACATACTTGGGTAGGCGACTTGATTGCCCAGTTGCGTCATGTCGAAACCGGGATTGTGGTTGACTTGTTCCGGCGTCCCGGACAACCACAATTTTCGTCTAGTGGCTATAGCAACGACTTGAATGGGGATTACAGCTTTAACGATAGCTTTTCCCATAGCTTTGACTCAGTAGCGGCGTCTCATGGGGTGATTCCCAGTGGTAACTATTGTGCAACTCAGGCTTTGTCCGTGTTTGAAGGACGCTCATCTGCTGGTACTTGGCAATTGATTATTAATGATTGCTCTGCGGGTGACTCAGGTTCTCTAGAGTCTTGGACTCTAAATTTAGAATAAATACAACTCTTGTCACAGATAGGGTCAAAGATAGCGGGTTTTTCTGGGGGACTGGTCCCCCAGACCCTCTGTGCAGCGCTTCGCTTGAATATATCTCATCAAATGGTCTTGGAGACC
>CAKZMA010000495.1 GCA_937127375.1 uncultured Coleofasciculus sp.
AAGCATGGGGTTAATCGGGTGGCAGATGCGGGGTGTAACGAAAATTTTACTTTATTGGCGTCGCTGGTTGTGGGGGGGGAGGGTGCGATTATGCTTGATTATAGGTTAACGAGTTACGACGAGAGCAAAATTTAGAAGTCAACCAGCCCAACCTACAACGCTAAGGTTCATTGTGGGGCAGTTTGACTTAAGTCCAATGGCAATGAAATAAGCATTTTTGGATCGCCGAAACCCTTGATATGCCGTAGGATGGACAATGCCAACCAGCCTGAATTCAGTACCATTCGACTTAAGCCGTTGTTAGATCACGTTAGCTATAATAATGCATGTAATTTCTTCTTTAGTAGAACATCTCAAGTAAGCTAAGCCATGAAATGTAGTTTCATATCTCTGTATCAAGAAACAATATCTCAGGAAAAGATAAGTTCTAAACCTACAGATATATTGCTTGGTACTCAAACTAGAACAGATTCTCGTGAGGGAGTTGACCAAGATCCATGGAATCGGAACACTCAGACGTTTACAACAGTACGAGGTAATTCGGATTCTGATAATTCATATGCACAGTTCGTTATGATTCCGCAATAAAAAATTTGTATGGTACAGGAGACCACAACCCCTGAGATTACCAGAAGGTAAAAGGTTTGAGAAAGGCGAACAAGCACATGCCCTTAGTGAGTGGAGTGCAGCAATTGAAGGCTTTTTATCTCATATTCCTACTAATTATTGGATTAATCATCCAAGGAACAATACTTCAGCATCATCCAAGCTAGAACAACTGAGTCGTGCCAAAAAGTTCGGGCTGACGATTCCACGAACCTTAGTTACTCAATCTTTTGAAGAAGTTATCCAGTTTTGGAAAGAATGTAATGGACAAATAGTAATTAAGCCAATTTCCTATGGGTATATTGAAAGAGATAATCCTCAAGAGGATACAGTTATTTTTACGAATGAATTGACCTTGGATAAACTAAAGGAAAATCGTGATGTTTTGTGTCTATGTCCAACTCTCTTTCAAGAGAAGGTAAAAAAAACATGTGACCTTAGAGTCAATGTTATAGATAATGAAGTAATTGCTACTGCAATTTACGCCTCTGAACGAGATAAATTGCAAACTATTGATATACGAAGAAACAATATGCAAGATGTGAGATATGAATCCATAAAATTACCCTATTCATTAAAAATAAATTTCTTAGATATTTGTCGCTCTTATAACCTAAGATTTGCAGCTATTGATATGGCAATTGATACAGATTATAAATGGTTTTTTTTTGAAATCAATCCAAATGGTCAATGGGCTTGGCTGGACTTGGAAGGCGTAACAGATATTGGGAGTATATTGTTAAACTCAATGCAAAGCCCTTCTCTATAATTTAGATATGAATTTCTCTGCTTACATTACATGGATATTGATGCGCTGCGCTATAGTCGAATGTACTTTATCAGAAGTTCAGCATAGACAATATGAGCCTGAGATAAAGGTTGATACGATTCCTGAAAAAATGGAAGTCACTGACGATAAAATCAATTTTATCAAAAATAAAAATGATGAAATAAAAGATCGTAGAGATAGGGTAGATACCAAAGCGCGTACTTTGTTAACCTTAACTTCTATATTACTTGGTTTGATTTCTAGCGCCACTAGTATTGCATCGGCAAAATATGTCGGCATTTGGGCAATTCTTCCTCTTATTCTGCTGTTTGTCACTATATTTTTACTTACTGTATATTTGGGAGTTGATAGGAGTCAAACAGTTGATTATAGCTATATTTTTGCGAAATCAGAATCAGCTAATAAGATGCTATGTAATGATCTGCTTATGTCGCAAGATTACAATGGGCGTGTGACGGATTTCATGCTTGATCTATATCGAGCTGCTTTACGATATTTTTCTCTGGCGATACTATGTATTATGATTCTGGGAATTTGGAACATTTTATCTAATGATAGTAACTGGTTCGCCAAAGAGGTTAGAGAAGATAAAACACAATCGGCATTAAAAGACAATACACTTACTAGCAAAAAATGTATAAATAAAAATAATAATGCTGTGGTTTCAAAGCAGGATTAAGTATAATATGATGTCCGGCAAATCACTCTTAATAAAAAAACCGAACTCCTTGCTGTTACAGCATTGTTATTATGGGTAATTCACCGGAATTGATATCATCGTTTCATATAAAAAATTAACACTTTCTCCCTCTTTAGCTGTCTAATACATAACCAAATATACCAGAATATATCTTTCACAATTCTCCCACTATTGCCAAAATTTGGCTATACAGAGCTGGAGAAACTCTAAACTGGTATGTAGCAATAAGTTCATCCATTAA
>CAKZMA010000496.1 GCA_937127375.1 uncultured Coleofasciculus sp.
TTTGCACAAATGTTATCATCTCATGGCGAGACGAAAGTCCCTAAACCCGCCCCTACAAAGTCAGGGCGGGTTTTGCACAAATGTTATCATCTCATGGCGAGACGAAAGTCCCTAAACCCGCCCCTATAAACCTGGTTTCCTCGATCGCAGCGAAGGATCAACATTCCCTAATCCTGAGATAGAGATTAAAGAGAATTTTTTTTTGCTACAGTAACGGACACGGGTATTCAGTAGAATCGATCGCCGACTGCTTAAAATCGTTTAAATTAGGGTGTGATACGGGTTTCGTGAGGGTGCTAGAAAGCTTTAATTCTTTTTTTTTGCTTGTTTACGGGGACATCAAGATAGAACTAACTCTGTCTTTGCTGAAACAATTTCCCCTTTTCTTGTTGGATTGAACCAGGCTTAGGTGCTTACCATGAAAAACCCTTTCCGTCAACAGTCATCTCCAGTAATTCCCCCTGAACCGGAGACCGGTTTAGGTACATTTGGGGGAGTTTATACGCCGTCCCTGCTGACGATTCTGGGCGTGATTATGTACCTGCGATTTGGTTGGGTCGTGGGGAATGTGGGGTTGTTTGGTACGCTGATTATTGTCACCCTGTCTACGGCGATTACCTTTCTGACTTCGCTGTCGATTTGTGCGATCGCAACAGATCGGGTGGTCAAGGCTGGGGGCGCTTATTATATGATTAGCCGTTCTCTGGGGATTGAAACCGGCGGCGCGGTGGGGATTCCCCTGTATTTTGCCCAGGCGATATCCGTGGCGCTGTATACGATTGGTTTTGCTGAGAGTCTGACGCTGACGTTTCCAAACTTAAATCTACGGCTGACGGCGATCATTACCACAATTCTGGTGGCAATTCTGGCGATCGCGTCTGCCCAAATTGCGATTAAGGCACAATACTTTATTATGGCAGCGATCGCGCTGTCTTTGATTTGTTTGGTGTTTGGGTCCCCGGTTGACCCGAATACTCAGATTGAACTGTGGGGGGCGAAACCGCAAAACTCTGAACCCTTTTGGACAGTCTTCGCTGTCTTCTTTCCCGCCGTTACCGGGATTATGGCGGGGGTGAATATGTCCGGGGATTTACGCAATCCTACCCGTTCGATTCCCATTGGTACATTGGCGGCGGTGGGGACGGGTTATGTGGTTTATATGGCATTACCCATACTTTTAGCCATGCGGGCGGATGCTCTCACCTTAATCGAAAACCCGTTAATTATGGAGAAAATCTCCCTCTGGGGTCCTTCGGTTTTATTGGGGGTTTGGGGGGCGACATTATCCAGTGCGATTGGTAGTATTCTCGGTGCACCCCGAGTCATGCAGGCGCTGGCGCGGGATGGGATTTTACCCCGGTGGCTGAAGTTTCTGGGAACGGGTTCTGGATCTGAAGATGAACCGCGTATTGCTACGATAGTAACCTTGGGCTTGGTGTTAGTCGCCGTGGCTTTGGGGGATCTCAACGTAATCGCCCCAATTTTGAGTATGTTCTTCCTCACCACCTATTTAGTCTTGAACGTGGCGGCGGGAATTGAAAGCTTTTTACGCAGTCCCTCCTTTCGCCCCTCCTTCCGGGTGCATTGGTCCTTATCTCTGCTGGGGGCGGTTGGCTGTTTGGGGGTGATGTTCTTACTTAACGCCGTGGCGACAATTATGGCGGCGGTGATTGTATCGAGTGTTTATATTTGGTTAGAACGGCGGGAATTACAAAGTGCGTGGGGGGATGTGCGTCAGGGTGTCTGGATGGCGCTGGTACGGACGGGAATTAATCGCCTCGACTATACCGCTGATACGAAAAACTGGCGTCCTCATATTCTGGTCTTTTCTGGCGCACCGACTCGTCGCTGGCATTTGGTGGAGTTTGCGGCAAATTTAACCCACAAACGTAGTTTATTTACCGTCGCCAGTGTGATTCCCAGTGGATCTCGTGATCCAGCCAAGCAGTTGGAAATGGAAGCCACGATTCGCGAGTATTTGGAGAAGCGGGGGGTGCAAGGGTTAGCCCGGTTAATTACTGCCCCTGATCCGTTTATTGGGGCGGAACGGTTAGTTGAGGCGTATGGGATTGGTCCGTTGGTTCCCAATACGATTCTGTTAGGCGATAGTGAACAAGCCTCTCATCGCGGGAGTTACTGTCAGATGATCGCCAACTTGCATCAAGCCCGTCGCAATGTGGTGATTTTACGGGATGTGGAGGAACGGGGATTTGGTCGCCGCAAACGGATTGATGTTTGGTGGGGGGGGTTACAGGCAAATGGGGGTTTGATGTTAATTTTGGCGTATCTGTTGCGGACGAGTCTGGAATGGCGCAGTGCCGAAATTAACCTTAAATTAGTCGTCGCCAATAACGCCGCCGCCCAAGCCACGCGGAAGAATGTGGAAAACCTGACTAAACAACTGCGGATCGGGGCGCGATCGCAAGTGATTGAAGCAAAGGGACGCCCGTTCCCGGAAATCCTGCGTCGGTCTTCTCAAAGTGCGGATTTAGTCTTCTTGGGTATGGCGAAACCGATGGATGATTATACCAGTTATTACGAACGTTTGCAAGGTTTAGCCACGGGATTACCGACAACAATATTTGTATTAGCCGAACCCGATTTTGCCTTCTCGGAAGTGTTACAGGAGGGAGGCGTGTAGGGGTTTGGTGACCAAACCCCTACTAACTTCCCCTGCTCCCCCTGCTCCCCCTGCTCCCCCTGCTCCCCCTGCTCCCTACCCACTAGACCCTACTTATCCCCCCCCTAACGGCACAGGAGGTTCCTCTAGGGGACGAATAATCGTGGGGGCTGGTTCTTGTTCAGGTTGCTGAAAGATTCCCTCCAGCGCCTTTTCTAAACTTTCCGCCATGATAATGCGATTTTCATAAACAACAATGACCCGCGCTAAAATAGGTAGGCTATTGCGTTCGGCTTCCAGGTAAAGCGGTTCGACATAAAGTAAGGATTGCTCAATCGGAATCACCAAAAGATTCCCCTGAACCGCCCGTGAACCTTGACGATTCCACAGTGAGATTTGCTGAGAAATGACCGGATCTTGATTAATTAGGGCTTCAATTTGTTCGGGTCCGTAAATTAGTTCTTGTTTGGGAAACTGATATAAAAGTAATTTGCCATAATTCTCACCATCTGAACGCCCTGCTAACCAAGCAATTAAATTATTACGTGCCTGAGGTGTAAAGGGATGGAGGAGAATGAACTCCTCATTGGTGGCAGTTGGCAGTTTCATAATCAGGTAGTAGGGTTCTAGGGGTTGCAACTCCCTGCCATAAATCTCCTGGGGAATCCGCCACTGGTCTTCCCGGTTGTAAAATACTTGGGGGTCAGTCATGTGATAGGTAAGCAACCGTTCCGACTGAACACTGAAGATGTCTACCGGATAGCGAATATGACGTCGCAGCGCCGGAGGCATAGCATCTAACGGTTGGAATAGGGTAGGAAAAATCTTTGTCCAGGTTTGAATAATTGGATCGTCGGGGTCGGCAACATAGAATGTAATCGTGCCGTGATAGGCATCAATGACGACTTTAACCGAATTGCGGATATAGTTAAATTCATTATCACCCGGGTCAGAATAGGGATAATGTTCGCTGGTGGTGTAGGCGTCAATAATCCAGTAAAGATAGGCTTGATCCGTTTCTGTTTCCTTACCCTGAGGATTAACACTGACAATATACGGATCGCGATCATAACGTAAGAACGGCGCGATCGCCCGAATCCGTTGGTTGATGTTGCGACGGAATAATACCTTGGTTTCCGGCGTAAAGTTGTCCGTAAACAACATCTTCCAATCTTTGAGATACTCGGCAAATAACAGCCTGCGCCATAGTGAACTAATCTGCACACCCCCAGTGCCATCGTAGGTATTGTAAACATTATCCTCACCACTGGGATAATCGAATTCCTGCACTTTAGTGGGAGTCATCACATAATTTTCAGTGAGTTGTCCGTAGTAAATTCGCGGCGCCCCAATCGGAATACTTTCGCGAATCAGTTGGCTAGACGTGGATAAATCTCCGCCAACACCAAGATCAGCACCGGTGCCAATATCTTTAACAAAATAGTTAGGCAATCCGCCACTACCCACCCGATTTACAGGACTCATCGTAAAGCCATAGCCGTGGGTATAAACTAAGTGTTGGTTAACCCAGGTTTGGGCTTGTTCGGGAACCGATTCGTAGGATAATTCCCTGGGTGCAATAATCACCTGTTGCTTTTCAATCGTGAAACCGGGTGTGGGTACAGTTAGGGAAATCTCTGTGTCTTCTGCTTCTAGTTCATCGCCTTGTTCTCCCGCAAAGGAAGGCGGAACACCCGTCACTTCTAACGGTAGTCTGTAGCGGTCAATATCAGCGTCCGGAAATTCGTAGTAGAGACGGATACGTTGTAGCTGACGATTAGTTTGCAGAATGGGACGAGCATCCCAGAGGCGGATATTGCGAATCGTTAAAATATTTTCATCTAAATCAGCACTGGTGAGTTCGCCTTCAGGGTCAAAGATTTCCACATTGATACTATCAAGATCAAACGCCGCTCGACTCAGTTTGATACTGCGTTCAATATAGAGGCGTTCTCGTTCCAATTCATTTGGCTGCACGCCAAACCGTTGCACCGTCGCCGGGATTAGCCAGCCTGCGATCGCGACCATGATCACATACAATCCCAGTAGGGAGAGTGTTCCCTTGCCACTCCTGTGCAGCGACTTAAACCCGATTATCGGTCTAATCAGTAAAAATAGAGCAATTCCCAGGGCGAAAACACTTAACCCTGTATTAATCGGTAACTGCGCCTTAACATCGGTATAACTAGCACCATAGGTAACGCCACGAGTGGAATACAGCAGTTCGTAGCGCGATAGCCAATAATGGAACGCTACCGTCGCCATCGCCAAGGAACCCAATCCATGTAAATGATAAAGTTGATGATCAGAAAATCCGGGAAACCGCCCATGAGACAGGCTATTTCCAGATACCAAATAGGTTAACGTTACGGCGACTAAACCAAACAGACACAGCCCCCCCAGCCAAAAGTTCAATAGTTGCCACACCGGAAGTTTAAAGACATAGAAACTAATATCCGTGCCCAATAAAGGGTCATTCGCGTTAAAGGCGGTTGGCTGGAAATACTGCAAAATCCTGCCCCATTGTCCAGATACCACTAAGGCAAAAACCACTGAAAAAGCAACAGCCATCGCCGTTAACCAGAATTGGGAATTAACCACCAATGCGATGACAATGATGACTAAAACAATGAGTTGTATTATCTGTACCAGCAGCCGTAACAATACATCGTTTATGGAAGTCCAATCAAAAGGAGGTGGTAGGGGTGGGGTTACACTGGGTAAATTAAAATCAGGTTGCCACAGGGAGATAGCCACTTCGCCGTAATGGAGTAGCATAATCCCCACGAGTACGTCGAGGCATAGTACGATTGGTAAGAGTAATCCTAACCTCAGCGCTAACGCTCCCTTTATAAGGTTGAAGGGTGTAGAGTCTGGTGTAGGAGTCTTTGGTAGGGTTGGATTGATTTGAGTAGTCCCCGGAGGTATCCTCGTGGGGTTACCAACCTCCTTGGCGATGGCGGCGGGATACTTCAGCCGATTGGCGAGAAACAAATTACTGAGTAAAAATCCGGCGGATAAGCAGCCAACAAATGCCCACAAACCTAGCTGAGTCCGCAAGCGTAACCAGAACGCTGACAAATAGTCAAGCTCAATGAACCATAAAATTTCCGCAACCAGGTGAGCCAGCAAATCCCAGGCTAGCCACAACCCCATAAGCACGATGATGACTTGAAAAAGGCGGTTCCAGATGCGTTTAAACATTTTTCTGACCTATATTTGTCTTCATAATATTATCGCTCTTAGGGGCTAGCTAGATCTATAGAAATTTAAACGACTATCCTTTGTGTCATTTATTCATCAGCAATTAAAAAAGTTCAGGTAAGGTTGGTTTTGAACATACAACACCAGCATAATTTTCATATAAAGTTTGCACATCATGACCAGTTATTTCAGCAACTACCACAGGATTCATTCCAGCTTCTAGGCAATGAGAGATAAATGTGTGTCGTGTATTATAAGGCTTTCTATGCTCAACTCCTGCTTGATCTAGACATTTTTTCCAAGCTCTCTGACTAAAGTTGTGGTCATCAATTGCATTACCTCCAGGGCTAGTAAATACTAAATCATCAGGTTTAGCATCGCCTGGTTTAATTGATTGCAGCAATTTTTTTAGCTTGTCATTAACAGGGATTATTCGAGTTTTATTAGTTTTAGTGGATTTATGAACACCGCGCGTTATACTTTCACCTATCCAGATAGTATAAAAGTCATTAGAAATATGTTTCCATCTTAAACCTATCGCTTCACCAGTCCTCACACCAGTCGCAAAAATAAATTGTACGTAATTTGTATAGTGCTTGTAATGTTTGTTTGTTTGTTTGAAATGATTCTATGATTTTAATAATCTCATCTTTGCTAAAAGGTTCAGGAGACTGTTTAGGTGGGACTTTTATTCTTTTCTGTAGCTCGTTCCAAGGATTGTATTGAGTAATTTGCTTAGTTTTTGACCATTTCCAACAAGC
>CAKZMA010000497.1 GCA_937127375.1 uncultured Coleofasciculus sp.
TAGGGGAGATGAGGGAGATAGGGGAGATAGGGGAGATAGGGGAGATAGGGGAGATGAGGGAGATGGTGAGTTAATTCACGCGCCATGCCCTCGAACCAAGTGAAGGGTAAAAGTTCAAAATATTATCTTCCCCACCTTCCTCACCTTCCCGACCTTCCCCATCTTTAACTGATGGTGGGGGTTTGGGGGAGGAACCATAAGTCCCACGCCATAATTTTTGATTTGGCGTTGGGATACATGGACATCCCCCAAGGAAATTTTATCGGTCAATCCAGATGAAATTTACAAACAATCCGGAATAATCCTACTAGGAATGTATATAATAGTAAGAGCAGGTGATAAACAATGCGACATCAAGCCGTCAAAGTTAGACTGTATCCGACAACTGAACAGCAAGAGATACTAGCTCAACACTTTGGTTGCGCTCGTTGGTGGTGGAATCGTGCGCTCAATCTGTGCATTGAAACTTACCAGGCGACGGGCAAAAGCTTGAGTCAGTCCGCATTGAACAAATTTTTGCCTAAGCTCAAAAAACAGGAGGATACTGAATGGCTATCTGAATGTTATTCTCAGGTATTACAAGCAACAACATTAAATCTAGTAACTGCTTATCGAAACTTCTTTGAACGTCGGGCGAAATATCCTAGGTTTAAAGCCAAGAAAAACAAGCAATCTATTCAGTATCCCCAGTCGGTTAAGGTTGTTGATGGTTGCCTAAAGTTTCCGGGTCGCGTTGGTGTAGTCAAAGCTAAAATACACCGACCAATTGAGGAAACAATCAAGACAGTAACGATTAGCATGATGCCATCGGGTAAGTATTTTGCCTCTGTACTAATGGAGTTAGAAGGAGATAAACCACCGACTAATACTGATGGTAAAGTAGCAGGAATTGACTTAGGGTTAAAGGATTTCGCTATTGTCAATGATGGGGTCAAGACCTCTAAATACGCTAATCCCAGGCATTTAGCCAAACCTGAGCGCAATCTCAAGAGAAAGCAACGAAAATTAGCTAGAAAGGAGAAGGGAAGCAAGTCAAGAGATAAAGCCAGAAAACTGGTAGCTAGGGTTCACGAACGAGTTAGGAATGTCCGTCAAGACTACTTACATAAGCTATCCAGAAAGCTAGTTGACGAAAACCAAGTCATAGTAGTCGAAAGTCTGAATACCAAGGGCATGGTTCGTAACCATAAACTAGCCAAAGCAATCTCTGATGTAGGCTGGGGAATGTTCGTCAATTTCTTATCTTACAAGCTGGAAAAAGAGGGTAAAGTATTGGTAGAGATTGATAGATGGTTTCCCAGTTCAAAACTCTGCTCAAACTGTCATTATCAAGTAAGTGAGATGCCGCTAGAGGTTAGGTCTTGGACTTGTCCTAGTTGTGGCATTCACCACGACAGAGACGGCAATGCCTCAACAAATATCAGAGCAGAGGGCATCAGGATTTTATCGGTCTTGGGAACCAGGACTGCTGCTGGTGGAGGGGATGTGAGTCCGAAGCTTGGGCGCAAGTCTAAGCTGACGCAATCCCCTGTGAGATCAGAAGCCCACGCTATACCCGACAGGGTTAGCGATGGGTAGTTCACTATTGTCTGCCTTCAGTAGGATGTTAAATAAACTTTAACTGAGAAAGAATCGTCTTAGGTACAAATGGATGACGGCAAAACATGAGAATGGTTATAAGGCTCAACTTTTTGAGTTGTATTTTAATAAAGATTCTCCTTTCTTAACATAACTTAGTAAAAAAGCAATTGGATGAAACTTTCATCAGGGATTACACTAAGAGTAGTAAAAACTACAGATTTTTTTTCGGGATCAAGCTAAACAGGCTGACTTTGAAGGCGTTACCCTGCTATTTGCATCCTAAATAACAAAACTGATATCAACGTAAGAACAATGTGTATTACAGGCTCACTCACTGACTTTTCATTACCCGAAATTTTTCGGCTCCTTGGTAAAGGGCATCATACGGGTTTACTCACTGTGAATACTGATGTTTCTACTCCTGTCACCCCCAATGGCGTTTGCTATGTTTGGGTCTATCGCGGTCGAATTGTGGCAGTTGATTCTCAGTTAAAGCATCTAGGATTAATTAAGTTAATTGCTCAACGCCAATGGATGGATAGAAGTCAGTTAACTCAATTGAGTGAGTCATTGCCTCAGGAGCAACCCTTGGGTACATACCTGCAAGAACATGGGTTGTTAACCCTTCAACAAATCAAATGGTTGTTCCAAATCCAAGTTTTACGACCCACCTGTACCTTGTTTCAACTCAAAACAGGTCATTTTAAGTTCAGCCATGAAGTTAAACTCCCCATGTTAGGAATGACGGGTTTGAGCTTAAACACCCTAGGTGCCAATTTACTAGGATTACGTTCTTTGCGTAATTGGGATGCCCTCAGCGATAAATTACCTGATGTTAATGGGGGGTTGCTCAGTGTTACAGGACACCCTCGTTATCCCCTCAACGCCTTAGAATCTCAAGTCTGGGAGTATACCAGTGGCACTGTGTCCTTGAGGGAAATTGCTAAACAACTCAGACTTTCGGTAAAAACGGTACAGCAGATTGCTTTTCGATTAATGGCAGTCGGATTGATCGAAGAAGTTCCCTTCATGATGCATACGCCCTGTCCTCAATCTGTGGACGCGATCGCGACACCGCTCCATCCAGAAGCGACCGATCAGCCAGTCAGCCACTCATTTTTGCACAATCTAATGGGTTTCTTAGCAGATAAGTCCAAGCATCTGCCGTTACGGGCGGCTTAGTTAGAGCCAGGACGGATAAGTGGATCAGACACAACAAATGTAGACGCGCAGCGGTTTGCAGCAGCGTGCCATCAAATAACGTACCTCAATCAGGACTAAACTGCTATATATCAGATTACTACCGATTCTAATAAACGAATTGTGCCTCGCTCCGCATCAATTTCTACCATTCCACCGATAGGGACAGTGAACTTATCCTGAATATGACCGATCATCGAACCATACCAGGCAGGAATCCCCAAAGGTTTGATATGGTCAGCTAAGACTTGCCGCAACGTCAGCGATGGTTCATTCGCCTCACCTGCAGGACAGTTTGTACATTGGGCAAAAATAAATCCAGCCACTTGATCGAGAATTCCAGCGAGTTTGAGCTGGGTTAACAAGCGGTCAATCCGGTAAACCTCTTCCCGGATATCTTCCACAAACAAAATAGAGTTCTGCCAATCGGGTAAATAGTCTGACCCCACCAGCGCCGCCACCAGCGATAAATTACCCCCCACCAGACGCCCCCTTGCTTTACCGGGGGTAATGGTTTCCACAGGAGTACTCAATAGATTTTGCAGTGTCATTGCTGCCCCATCAAACAAGATGCGTTGCAGATGTTGGATTGAGAACCAATTCCAGGTTGATGTTCCGAGTGGTCCATGAAAGGTGATCAGATTACTGTGAGTATAAATCCCTAACAGCAGTGAAGTGACATCGCTATAGCCGATAATGATTTTGGGATTTTGGCGGATTAGCTCGTAATCCAACAGGGGTAAAATTCGATTACAACCCCATCCACCTGCCATTGCCAGCACAGCCCGGACAGAGGAATCAGCGAACATCGCATTCACATCAGCAGCGCGGTCAACATCTTGACCCGCGAGGTAGCCGTATTGGTCGAAAAGATGGGTTCCCAGTTTGGTTTTCAAACCGAGTTGTGATAAAGTGGGAGCGATTTCATCAAGGGTCTTTTGGTCAACTAGACCGGCTGGACTAATCAACCCTACAGTATCGCCAGGATTCAGGCGTCGTGGTTTGAGAAGGGGTAGGGGGTTTGCCGTTACAGGGACTTGGGTTGCCAACAGCGTTAGTCCCAAGAGTTTAAGAAAGGCACGGCGATTACCGGAAAAGGGTTGGCTCAATGGTCAGTCCCGGAAAACTACAATAGACAACGTGGAAAATGGCTGGGAGTACCAAGCTGGGAAAAAGAGCTAGAATTGACTTACTTGAATCATCTCTAAACATCAAGCAATAATAATAGAGATATTGCATCTGCCAGATTTTGGTCAACTCACCGCAGCTAGGCATTAAACTCCCGAACCGGGATTGATGCTTGGTTTGTGTCATCACCGCGCGATCGGTACAGAAATGATTATTTTTTTGTATCCGATTAATTACAGACATTTGATCTGACGGTGCTGAATCTGACTCGTTGAACAGCATCTGCCGGCAAAATTCACGATAGCCAGTCAACAACTCTAACAATTCAGCCATTACACCCAGAGACATGGCAATTGCTTCAGGCTATGGTAGGGAAAGATACTCTTTCTCTCGATTTGGAGGTGATCAATCATTCCCTGGAACATGCCTCAGGTTAATGGCATCCATGCTGCAGCTATCCTCAACAGACGTATAGAGACTCAATTGATGAAGTTGACACGTTGAAGTCATGGGATTTTAGGAACTAGGAAAATCTACCCGTTTCGTCAGATGCTAGAACAGATAAGCAAGGGTGGTGATCCCATAGCAGCACTGGCGCAGTTTTTTTTGCCAGCTAGAGGCTGAGTATCAACGGGTCACATTAATCTTACAGACCCAAAGACGGCAATATCAGCATTCTTAAGGATGAAATTAGTTTCTTTGCCCGAAGAACCGCCAACCATTTTGGTGGTTGATGATGACCAGTTTATACGAGAACTTTTACGCCGAGTTATGGAAAAAGAAGGCTATAAAGTTGTTGAAGCAACCAACGGCGAACAGGGTTTGGACGTTTATCAGCGTCTCAAACCGCATCTGGTCATGCTAGACGCCCTGATGCCGGTCATGGATGGTTTTACCTGTTGCAAACACTTACAAAAACTCTCAGACGAAGACGAGACATCACCCGATAGCGAACATTTGGAGGCTCAAGGGTTACAGGGAGTTTCCCAAACGCCGGTGTTAATGATTACCAATCTCGATGATCCAGAATCCGTTGACCGCGCCTTTGCCGTTGGTGCTACTGACTATATCACCAAACCGATTCACTTAGCCGTCTTGCGTCAACGAGTACGGCGTTTAATTCAACAGTTTCAGCTTTATCAAAAACTTGAACAAGCCAATCGAGAGTTACAACGTTTAGCCACGTTAGATGGACTGACGGGTGTAGCCAATCGCCGTCGGTTTGATCAATACCTTGATGATGAATGGTGGCGCATGATTCGAGAAGAGTTGCCCTTGTCTCTGATTCTATGTGATATCGACTTTTTCAAGAAATATAATGATACCTACGGTCATCAAGCCGGTGATGCCTGTTTGCGAAGGGTAGCTGATGCTTTGCGTTTTTGTGCCAAACGTTCGGTGGATTTAGTCGCTCGCTACGGTGGGGAAGAGTTTGCAATTGTTTTACCTAATACCACCACAATTGGTGCGTCGCTAGTCGCTGAAGAATTACGCAGTTTGGTTCACGGTTTAAAAATTACCCATGCGGCTTCTGCTGTCAGTGAATATGTCACCCTGAGTTTGGGCGTGGCGAGTCTGTATCCTGAGCCTGATACTCCACCAGCTAAGTTAGTTGCCGAAGCGGATATGGCTTTGTATCAAGCGAAAGCCTCTGGGCGTAATCGATATGT
>CAKZMA010000498.1 GCA_937127375.1 uncultured Coleofasciculus sp.
TCACCGGGAGCCGATGCGCCAAAGCGATCAATACTAATCGTGTCACCTTCAGCGCCAGCATAGCGATACCAGCCAAAACTAGAACCCGCTTCCACCACTAGCCGCTTGGTTACAGCTTTGGGTAATACGGATTCCCGATAGCTTTCATCCTGTTCTTCAAACAGTTCACAGCTTGGCATGGACACCACGCGGACTTTCTTGCCTGCAGCCCGGAGTTTTTCCGCTGCATCAACGCAGATGTGAACTTCCGAACCGGTGCCAATTAAGATGATGTCGGGTGTACCATCGCTATCCGATAGGATGTAAGCCCCTTGGGCGACAGCATCAATTGAACTTCCCTCTAAGTTAGGTAGCCCTTGGCGAGACAGTGCTAATAGACTGGGTGTTGCTAAACCCTGGGCAGGTTTTGCCTTCTCAACCGCTACCTTATAAGCACCAGAGGTTTCATTGCCATCCGCCGGACGAATCACGATTAAGTCGGGAATCGCTCGCAGGGTAGGAATATGCTCAATCGGTTGGTGTGTCGGACCATCTTCTCCTAATGCCACGGAGTCATGAGTCATCACCCAGATTACCCCAGCGTGGGATAGGGCAGACAGACGAATTGATGCCCGCATGTAGTCGGTGAAGACTAAGAACGTGGCACCGTAAGGAATTAACCCAGACTTATGCAGGGCAATCCCATTACAAATCGCTCCCATACCATGTTCGCGAACCCCAAAGCGAAGGTTGCGATTTTCATACGCACCTTTTTGGAAATCCTTGGAGGATTTGAGTAAGGTTTTGTTGGACGGGGCTAAGTCAGCCGAACCGCCAATGAGTTCTGGTAGTACCCCAGCCATGGCGTTGAGGGTTGCACCCGATTGATTCCGAGTGGCATCTTTCTTATCCTGGGGGGTGTAGGCGGGTAGGGCTTTCTCCCAGTTTTCGGGCAACTTGCCGCTGGCCATCCGTTCCAATACGGCAGCTTCTTCTGCGTATTCGGCTTTGTAACGGGTGAAGAGTTTGTTCCACTCTTCTTCGTACTCAGCACCGCGATCAACTGCCTTGCGGAAATGTTTCAGGGCGTCTTCGGGTACCTCGAATTCTGGATACTTCCAATCCAGATGTTCACGAGTGGCTTTCACTTCGTCTGAACCTAAAGCCGCACCATGGACACCGTGGGTATTGGCTTTATTGGGGGAACCGAAACCAATGGTGGTGGTGACTTTAATTAAGGAGGGCTTATCGGTAACCGCTTTAGCCGCTTCAATTGCTTTGTGAATCGCGTCCAAGTTGGTGTTACCATCGGGAACATGCTGGACATGCCAACCATAAGCCTCAAAGCGCTTGCCTACATCTTCGGTAAAGGCAAGGTCGGTGGAACCATCAATGGAGATATGGTTATCATCGTAGAGGGCAATCAGTTTGCCCAATCCCAGATGTCCAGCGACAGAACAGGCTTCTCCAGATACACCTTCCATATTGCAACCATCACCTAAAACGACATAGGTGTAGTGGTCGATAATTTGGCAATCGGGTTTATTAAATTGGGCGGCTAAATGTGCCTCTGCGATCGCTAACCCCACACCATTGGCGATCCCTTGTCCTAAAGGTCCGGTGGTGACTTCTACCCCTTGAGTCATGAAGTTTTCTGGGTGACCGGGAGTTTTGGATTCCCACTGACGGAACTGCTTGAGATCATCAAGGGTGATGTCATCATAGCCGGTCAGATAGAGCAAGGCATACTGTAACATACAGCCATGACCCGCCGACAAAACAAAGCGATCGCGGTTTAACCAGTTAGGATTTTTCGGGTTGTACCGCATCAGCCGATCCCACAGCACAAACGCCATCGGTGCTGCGCCCATTGGCAATCCGGGGTGACCGGAATTGGCTTTCTCTACGGCGTCTATCGCCAGAAAGCGGATGGAATTAATACAAAGTTCTTCGAGAGATTGGGTTGCAACGACCATAGGTGTTATCTAATGACTCCAGGAAACTAGGGTTTAACGCAAAATTTTTTCCGTAAAGCGAGGGTTACTCTTTCCCCAAGGATACACTTATCATCCCATTAGGGGGATCGATGATCAAGACGGCTTGGTATAAGCTTGGCTAAAATTTGGCGATTGGGGTGTTGGGTCGGCTGAGATAGTGCCGATGAAGTCAAAAAGGATGCGATCGCACAATATTTTTTTTCGCAACGTTTCGACTGACTCATCCCCGAATCACTACAACGGCGCGATCGCCTGGAGTAATTGCTGATGCTGTGGTGGTACGCTGGGCAATGGGCGGTAATCCCAGACGTTGGTCAAAAATCACCAGCCATCCTGTATCAAGTCCTAACCCCGCCAAATAGCGATCAATCTGCTCCAATCCCGCTTTAATCGGGTCTGGGCGTCCCTCACGCCACACCTTCAACTCCATCGCCAACGTGATCTCCCCATAACGCAAACACAGATCCATCCGATCACTACCAATAGCATATTCGCGCTCTAGCGTTCCTCCCCCATTCACCACCCGATGCAAAAATGCCATCAACACCAAATGGGGCGCAATCTCATGATAGGGCGCACTTTTGAGTAAGGGTTCTCCATGTTGACGCCAAAACCTGAGAAACGCCTCCAGAAGTTGCTCCGAATCCAGTTTCCCCTCACGGGTTAGCCAATTGGGGTGAATCACCGGCAAACTATCCTGGGGTCCACTTGCCAATACTCTGGGTAAAACTTCCCGGTAAATCGGATTCGCTGGGGTCAACCCTCCAGCCGGATGGCGCACCACTAAACCTAAATCCACCAAAAACTGTCGGTCATCATTCGGTATATCTCCCAATTCTTGTCCGGCTAAAATCGGCTCCAAAATGACCCGTACTCGGTCTTCTTGCAACAGGTGGGCTAAACTATCCAGATGGGTATCTTGCCGTTGAATCAAAATTTCCTTGGCTTGTTCCAAATGATCAACGGTGATCACCTGTTGCGGATCAGGCACAACAACTTCCACAAGTTGTCGGGCGAGGGCATTCACCAACCAAGGTTGTCCTTGAGTTAATTCAAAAGCCCGTTGTATCGCTTCGGGGGAAAAAACTTGACCCGTTTCAGCCGTGTGTTGTCCATAGAGCTGGGCGACTTCTGTGGCGGTAAAATTCCGTAGCGTCAGGGATTCCACCTTAATATTGAACGGGCTGGCGGTGTTCAGACGCTTACTCCCCCCAGATGCCACTTTATAATCCCGCACATCCCGCACCCCAATCAGCGCCAGAGCATGGGGAAACCCCTTTGGTCGCTTCGGATAGCCATTTCTGAGTTGGCGCAACAGGGCGATTAAGGTTTCATCTTGCAGAGCATCAATTTCATCAATAAATACAACCAGGGGACGGGAGGACTGTTGCGTCCAAGCGCTCAACGCCGCCCCAATCTGTCGCCCTGGCTCAGAGGGCGTCCAATCCGCAGGATGGAGATCGGGGGGTAGCCAAAAGGTGGCATCCTCTTTCCAGGCATCCAGGATTGCCCGTTCTGCTGTTCCCGGGTCATGGGGAAAAGCCGCGCCCACTTCGGCGGATACCATGACCGCCGTATAGCGTCCACTGGCGGTAAGCTGTTGTGCCAGCGCTAGCATGGCGGTGGTTTTGCCTGTTTGCCGGGGCGCATGGATGACAAAGTAGCCCTGCTGCTCAATTAATCGGTCTAGCTGGGGTAGCCGATCTAAGGGGGAGAGCATATAGTGAATGTCCGCTTTGCACGGACCTGCCGTGTTAAACCATTTGGGCATGGGCGGACGTTGGGCAATACGGCACGGCATGGGGGATGTAGAGACGTAGCATGCTACGTCTCTACAAAGGTTTGTACTTCTTGAAGACTAAGGTGACATTATGACCGCCAAAGCCAAAGGAATTAGATAGCGCCACATCGACGGTTTGCTGGCGGCTTTGATTGGGGACATAATCGAGATCACAGTCTGGATCAGGATTTTCTAGATTAATCGTCGGCGGAATTTGATCATGGGCTACCGCTAAGACAGAAGCTACCGATTCAATCCCCCCAGAACCACCTAACAGATGACCCGTCATCGATTTGGTGGAACTGACGGCAATTTTATAGGCATGATCGCCCAAAACCTTTTTAATCGCAGTGGTTTCTGTGGGATCATTAACGGGTGTACTCGTCCCGTGGGCATTAATATAGCTGACATCTTCAGGCTGCAATCCCCCATCCTTGAGTGCCAACTGCATTGCCCGGACTGCCCCTTCACCACCGGGTACGGGTGAGGTTATATGATAGGCATCACAGGTCATGCCATACCCGACCATTTCGGCATAAATCCGCGCCCCTCGACTCAAGGCGTGTTCTAGTTCTTCTAGGATTAAAATGCCTGCCCCTTCACCCATGACAAAGCCATCGCGATCGCGATCAAAGGGGCGACAGGCGTGTTCGGGGTCATCATTGCGAGTAGACAGGGCTTTTGCCGAAGCAAATCCCGCCACAGATAACGGAGTGACGGCGGCTTCCGTTCCCCCACAAATCATCGCCTGGGCATACCCCCGTTGAATCAAGCGAAAGGCATCCCCCACCCCATGGGCACCAGAGGCACAGGCGCTGACGGTACAAGTATTCGGTCCCTTTGCCCCGGTATGAATTGCCGTAAGTCCGGCTGCCATATTGGCAATCATCATCGGAATCATAAACGGACTA
The DNA here is from genome assembly GCA_937127375.1 of uncultured Coleofasciculus sp. Lineage (GTDB taxonomy): Bacteria > Cyanobacteriota > Cyanobacteriia > Cyanobacteriales > Coleofasciculaceae > Coleofasciculus. The sequence continues at coordinate 4,668 of CAKZMA010000498.1, forward strand.
CAGCGATCGGGACCCCGATTCAAGTAGACCTCTTGTTGGTCTTCCATGACTTTAATCCCACCAACCCCGGTGCCAATGACAACACCCACCTGTTCTGCGTTCAGTTCATTAATGACAAACTTCGCATCCGCGATCGCTTGTTTGCTAGCCGCGACTCCAAATTGGGCAAAGCGATCCATCCGCTTAGCTTCTTTGCGATCCATATAGTCATGGGGATTAAACCCCGTGACTTCGCCAGCAATCCGACAGGCATGGCGGGAGGGATCAAACCGGGTAATTGTACTAATCCCATTACGCCCACGTAAAAGTCCATCCCAATACTCCGTCAGGGTATTGCCGATGGGAGTGATCGCGCCCAAACCTGTAATAACAACGCGCTTGAGTTCAATGTTTGTCATGATGCCAATAAAACAGGGAAACTGCCCGATAACGCAGAACTTGGTCGAGAAGACAACCGCTGATTAAGCCGCCGCTTCTGTTTTTGAGCTGATATAGTCCACAGCCGCTTGGACTGTGGCAATCTGTTCGGCGGCTTCGTCTGGAATCTCGATATCGAACTCTTCCTCTAAAGCCATAACCAATTCCACCACGTCCAAGGAGTCGGCGTTGAGATCATTGGCAAAGTTAGCTTGAGGGGTTACGTCACCGGGTTCAACTTCCAGTTGTTCCGCAACTATTTTTTTGACTCTATCGAAAATTTCTTGGTTCATTTACTTGTATACCTCAACCGACTTGCTAGAACGTTATCAAGTTATGTTACTTGGTTCCTTTGCATTTTCTCATCTTATCCGAAAGGGGGATCATCAAACCCATCGGTAGTCGCTTCTCCAACTGGCATCCAGTTGGGCTAATCATCATATCATGTTCATGGTACTTGCGAAGAGAGAAGTAAGCTACGTGGTACTCCTTCGTCTTCAAGCAAACTACGTGGCAATCAACCATGAACATCAACACTCTGATTCTGTTCACTGCATTTACTGTCATTCCCTTACAGACCATGGGGTTCGTTTTGGGGAAGCTAGCGATCGCTGCCCTGGGTGCCTGTCTCCTCTATGTCCTCTTATTTTATGGGCTACGCTCCATTTTTCGGAAGTTTGAGAGCGATATTGCCCTCGTCACCCTGAATGTCTCCGCCTATCCCATCCTGAGCATTTTCATTCTGGTCAGTTTAAAGGTTTCCTTTGCCGATCTTGATTCTGGGGATACCATCGGCTGGTTTGATCGCCTGTTGACTGCTGGCATTATTGTGGCAATTAGTTATTGGTTGATCCAGTTATTTATTCAAGTTTTTGTCTACTACCTCAAAGATTACGCCCGACAAACAGAAGCGATGTGGGACAACGTGCTGCTGCCTCTCCTTGAAGGGGTTGTCCCGTTTGTGATTTTTCTGCTGGCTAGTGCTTTTGTTCTCCAATCCTTTGGTGTTGATTTAACTGGGATTTGGGTCACTTTGGGTGGGGCGACGTTTATTATCGGGTTTGCGGTTAAAGATATTTTAGCGAACTTCTTTAGTGGAATTGTTCTATTGATTGATACGCCATTTCAATTTGGTGACATCCTGGAGTTAGAAAATGGCTCCATTGGTATGCTGCGGAAGATTGGTGTGCGCGTGACTCAGCTTTATATATTTGATGATCGCAGTGAAGTCTATATCCCCAATAGCGTTTTACAAGGTCAATTGATTACCAATTTAAGTCGCCCGATCCCCCATCACTTCTACGCATTGCCGATAGAAATACCACCTGAATGTGATTTAGAAGAAAGTCAGCAGCTAATGTGGGAAATTGTTTTTGCTCATCCAGATGCATTAGGAGATATTGACAAAAAACTAACTCATATAGATGATTTCTTTGTTGTGGATAATTTAGAAACTAATTTTGCCTATAAAAAAGAAGTGGGTCGTCAGCGTCTAATTCGGGAAAATGATGTAAATCTTAAACTCGAAGATATTGAGCAATCGTTAGAAGCCCTGATGGTAACGATTCAATTTGCCGAAAAAGGCGGGCTAAATATTGAAGAAATTGAAACGATCCAACAAGAATATGAGGATGTTCTTCAACAAGTGGGTTTAGAAGTTGTGCAGAGACGGCAGAACAAACGGATTATCTTTGAATTAGAAGAAAATGAATCACAAGACACATTAATTGGTTTGGTGCGGGAATGGTATCGCATTTGGTTAAGAGATCCAGATTTACGCGATGAAGATCAATATATTTTGCCTGATGAATGGGAGCGAAAAATTGAACTGTTAAAACGACGATTTCAACGAGTTTTTCAGAAAATTAGTAATCCTCATCGGGAAGAAACGCGGCTCGATGATTATGTCATGGATTTAGTGAAATGGTTGCGGGAGCGATTTAAACAAGCCAGAAGTCAACGGCAAGAACCGAAAATTAGGATGAAGGGAACATCCCAATATGAGGGGTTTACCTTAATTAAATTCACCATTGAATTCTATTTGGATAATGCCAAATTAGAAGACTTTAGACGGGGTAGCCGCGTAAGTAGCGAAATTTATCAAGAAGTGATGCGACATGTTAAAGATAGTTATCCACCCGTTAAACCCTGAATAAGTCGTACTTTCATTAAAGTTAACGGTTGAAATTAGGAAGGAACAGGCAACAGTAAGGATTTGAGGAACTTTTGTCGAAAGGGATGAGTCTAGTGGCTCATCGTTTTCATCTGTAGCTATATAGCTTTTGTATAAAAGACTTTAGCTTAGGGATTAAGTCAGCAACCCTGATCTTAAGTATCTGCAAATCTTATGAAGTTAAACCAGAGAGTCAGATTGATGGGTATGGCATTAGCTATTGTAACACTAGGCTGTTCAGCAACATCTCAAACGAGGGGTGACGCAGCCATTCGTACTGATCAATTAATTTACCATGCCGAGATTGTGAATGATTCTCGACCAGCCGTTCAACTGACCATTGAAACGGAATATACAAATACAACAGACAATACTGTGTATTTAATTGGTTGTCATCAACCGTCTGCACCTCAATTACAAAAGTATAAAGATGGGGAATGGGTAACGGTTTACTCTCCGGTAGAAAATGAGTGTTTGAGTCCGCCTTGGGAAATTTCACCAGGAGAAACATACCGAGATACTTATCAGGTTTATGGGTATTTACCTGGGTACAATGCTGCACCTACTTTTGACGCTACTATTCCGGGTCGGTATCGATTAGTTCGGGACATTTATCAAGAATTATCTGATCCGGTAAATGAAGCCGAATTATTACCGTTGTCGGAACGTATATCGAATGAATTTAAAATTATTAATGATGTTGAATATGGAAATACTATTATAATAGTCATTAGCTGACTTTTCACGCCATCTAGAAATGAGGGTAACGAACAGTCTTTGATATTATCTTCGCATAAACAGGAGAAGAGGGCGACCCGATCAAATTGAGTGGATTACCGTTGTTAATTGATGCAAGCGGGTCGCCCCTACAGGGTGTTAATTTATGTCAGCGGGTATCTACCAGTTAATCTCTGGTTCTGGGCGTACCATTGGCGGCGACAACCTCATCTCTGGGATTTTTTAGTAATCCGGTTAAGAGAGAGGCGGGATGCTGTTGATGGGGCCAAGCAAAGGCGTGACGAAAGGCGGCATCTTGACAGGCTTGCATTTGCTCAAAATCAATCACATCTTGGGTTAATAAGTTTTCGTACTCAAAGGGTAACCGCACATTATTTAATCCGGCGTTATCGGTACAAATGGCAATGTCAACCCCCGCCTCGAAACAGGAATCAAAGACGACTTTAAGTTGCTGAATATCCTCCAAGGTTCCGGTTTTTAGGTAGGTCGTGGGACAGACTTCTAAACATTGCTGGCGCTGGGCGACATCGTTTAACAACTCTGGATACTTTAAGGGAATATGAATTCCATGACCAATCCGCATTAAATAGGGTAACAGTTCCGGATAACAACCGTCGCTGGTTTCGTAGAGATGACCGGTTGTATTCAGACCGAGCGATCGCGCATACTGGTAGAGTCCGACAAATTCGGCTAACCGTTCACTATAATGGGCATCTCCTCCTGCCAAATCCACCCCACAAACATAATCCTTCCTTTGGGCAGCAAGGTCAACAATTGCCTTATTCACGTCATAGGGAAGCCGCGCATGCATACAGAGAATCTGACTCGTCACCATCGGATAATCCTGGACTTGACTGGCTTGTCCAACAATCTCCACAATCTGCGCCATCTGATCAATCCGTTCCGATTGACTTAATTGTTCCGATGTGCGTAAATAAGGCGTATACCGCAGTTCTAAATAGGCTAAATTCTCAAAGATATACGCACCGCGAATTAAGCGATAAATAAAATAGGGCAACGTTTGCACCGTTTGCACATGTTCGACTAAGGTGTGCAGTTCCAAATACTCATCTAATGTGTTGCGCGATCGCGTGTAAAATTCCTCAAAGTCGTCATAGTCAGCAAATTTCTGGGTCAACGGATCAGTTTGGCGTTGAAAATATCGCCAGAGAATCCGAGGAACCACTGAACCCCCCAGATGACGGTGTAATTCTGCATATAATGGCATACAATCTCCTGATAATCGGGTCGTTTTCAGTCTTGGCTGGACAGACATGTCACCACGACTTAGATCAACGGTAGCCTTTGTAAAAAAAAATTGCAGCAACTCTAATTATTGCAACAGTAATTTACAATTCCCCTTTTTCCATTCTCACCAGCTAGAATAACCTCAAGGACTTAGAGAACTGGGAACTGGATGCCATGACTACCGCTAACCCTAAAAACAGCACTACCTCTCATCCCTATCAGTGCTATTGCCTTAACCCCGATTGTCAGCATCCAGAGAATCCGCGAGATGCTGTCAGTTGTCACAGTTGCGGTTCAGAGTTACTATTATCCGATCGCTATCGGGCAATTCATCCCCTAGGACAAGGTGGCTTTGGTAGAACCTTTCGCGGTGTGGATGAATCCAATCCCAATCACCCCGACTGTGCGATTAAGCAGTTTTTCCCAAAACACTCAAGCACCACGAATCAGGAGAAAGCGGCTGAACTATTTGAACAAGAAGCCCAACGCTTAAAAACTCTGGGACATCATTCCCAAATTCCCCAATTATTGGATTATTTTAGCCAAGACAAGCGTCAGTATTTAGTTCAAGAATTTATCCACGGACAAAACCTAGCCGCTGAACTCGCAAGCGAAGGATCTTTCAGTGAATTAAAAATCCGCCTGCTGTTGCGCGATTTATTACCTGTTCTCCAGTTTATCCATAGTCATCAGGTCATTCACCGGGATATTAAACCGGAAAATATTATTCGTCGTCTCGGTTATGGGAATCTGGTGTTAGTGGATTTTGGTGCGGCTAAGTTTGCTACAGAAACCATTCTGGAACGCACCGGAACGGTGATTGGTTCAGCCGCTTATACCGCCCCGGAACAGGTGCGCGGAAAAGCGGTTTTTGCCAGTGATTTATACAGTTTAGGCGTTACCTGTATTCACCTGCTGACGCAAATACCGCCCTTTGATTTATTGGATAGTCATGAAGATGCTTGGGTATGGCAGGATTATTTAAACGGGAACAGGTCAATCAGTAAACCCTTAGCCAAGATTCTGAATACTCTGCTGCAACGTGCGACCAAACGGCGCTATCAGTCGGCGGAAGCGGTATTAAAGGATTTAAACCCTTCTCAGCGTGGAAGCAAGAGAAAACAATGGTTGGTGGCGAGTACGGTATTGATTATGGGATGGGCGGGAATTCGGTATCTGGTATCACCTGTCACCCAGCAGGTTTCTACCCGTAACCCAGTGGTTACGAATCCGATTCAGGAGAAGTCACCGACATCATCACCGAGTCAAACTGGGGGACTTTTCGCCACAGTTAATGGACAACAGCAGGTATTCCCTTTAGAACATACCCAAGTCGCCACAAAAATTGCTGGGAATGTGTCGCGGGTGGAAGTTACCCAAACGTTTACCAATCCCTTTGATCATCCCTTAGAAGCCGTCTATAAATTCCCCCTCCCTGATGAAGCGGCGGTGGATGATATGGAAATTCAACTGGATGATCGGATTATTCGTGGCGTGATTAAGAAACGCCAGGAAGCCAAGCAAATTTATGAGAAAGCGAAAAAAGCGGGGAAAACGGCGGGGTTATTAGAACAAGAACGGGCCAATGTGTTTACTCAGTCGTTGGCGAATATTAAACCAGGGGAAAGTATTCAGGTGACGATTCGCTATACCGATAGCCTGAAATTTGAGGGCGGGGATTATGAGTTTGCGTTTCCGATGGTGGTAGCGCCGCGATATAAGGCTGGGAATAGTTTTGGTAGTAAGCACTTTAGTGCTAGCAGCGCTAAAGCGCTGACTACAAACAAAGCGCTGATGACAAACTCTGTTGGTAGTAAGCACTTTAGTGCTAGCAGCGCTAAAGCGCTGACTACAAACCAAGCACTGACTACAAACGTGGCTTATGCGGCACAGGTGAATCCTCCAGTTGCACCGCCAGGACGATCCAGTCATGATATTGATGTGACGGTGGAAATTGATGCAGGTGTACCTATCAGTAATGTGCGATCGCCCTCTCATCCGGTTACCACCCAACAGACGAGTTCCACGGTACGGGTAGAACTGGCAGATCAAGAGACGATTCCGAATAAAGACTTAATTTTACGCTATCAAGTGGCGGGTGCAGATACGCAAGCCACTGTCTTAACCCAAGCTGATGAACGAGGGGGTCATTTCGCCACCTATTTAATCCCGGCGATTGAGTATCAACAGAATGAAATTGTCCCCAAGGATGTAGTATTCCTCGTCGATACCTCTGGATCACAATCGGGTTCCCCCATTGTCCAATCCAAGGAATTGATGCGCCAGTTTATTCAGGGATTGAATCCCCAGGATACGTTTACGATTATTGATTTTGCTAATAGTACGACCCATTTATCAGATAAACCGTTAGCGAATACCCCTCAAAATCGACAAAAAGCCCTCAACTATATTAATCGCCTCAATGCCAATGGCGGAACTGAGTTAATGAATGGAATTGACACCGTATTGAATTTCCCGGCTGCACCTGCGGGACGGTTGCGGAGTGTTGTATTATTAACCGATGGGTTAATTGGCGATGATGAACAGATTATCGGTGAAATTCGCGATCGCCTGAAGCCGGGAAATCGCTTGTATAGTTTTGGCGTGGGATCTTCGACGAATCGCTTTTTAATTGAACGGTTAGCGGAATTGGGGCGCGGAACCGCCGAAGTGGTTCCCCCGAATGAATCAGCCGAGGTTGTCGCCAAGGAGTTTTTCCAAGAGATTAATAATCCTGTCTTGACGAATATCCAAGTCAGTTGGGAGGGGACAGGAAACGCGCCGGAATTCTATCCCCAAAAGGTACGGGATTTATTTGCCAACCAGCCCTTAGTCGTATTTGGACGCAAAGGCGATCGCACGAATGGCAAACTCAAGATTAGCGGCACGGTGGCGGGAGGTCAACCCTACGAAACCAGCTTAGATGTGAACTTTGACGAGGTACGCGGGAATGGTGCGATCGCGCAACTGTGGGGACGGGCGCGGATTAAGGCGTTAATGAATCAAATGTATGGTCGTGAAACCCCAGAGGTAGTTGAAGCGGTGACGGATACAGCACTCAATTATCGCTTAATGTCCAAATATACCTCATTTGTAGCCGTTACCGAAGAAATCCGAGTCGATAGCAAGGATGGTAAAAAAGTCGATGTACCCGTTGAGACACCTGAAGGAATGGATAATCAAGGAACAGATACACCATCGACTGGAAACACCGCTAGTGTACCGGAACCGGATCAGATTATCGGCAATCTCTTTACCCTGCTGTTATTGATAGTTGTCTTTGGGATCAAGCCGTTAAGGAAGGTAATCATAAAAATCCGTTCGTAGGGGCGCACAGACGTGCGTCCGAAAATTCCCCAAGGGAATCCCAAGAAATTGAATTAGGACGTTGTTTTGCCAATTTAATCATCGGGAATATTCTGTTGTCGAATTCGCCATTGTTGGCAATCTGTACCAGTTCATACAGTTAAGACGTGCGCCCGAAAATTCCCCAGGGGACTCCCAAGAAATTGAATTAGGACGTTGTTTTGTCAATTTAATCAGGGCGGGTTTCGTTGATAAGTTATCGGTTTCCCCATTAATTGAGTCCCTAAACCCGCCCCTACAAGTGAATGCGTTATTTTTTTCGTTCTCGTGTCGGCAAACCTGAAATACTACAACTATATTGCACAACCTAATTGCCTAGACTCATTTCGAGGCAGATTTGACAAAAAAACCGTTTAATGCATATTGTCCCTGATCCCAAACAGACGACTCGTGGAATAGGGATGCAACTATCCACCGATTATAAGAAGCGCGATCGCACTTAAAAAGACATAAAGTAATCTCTCGTGGAGCCAATAATTTGAGGGCAGAGTAGTGTGCGTCGATAGAAGAGATGTCATAAAAAGTAAGGATATTTCCCCCCTGCAACCTTATGGCAGACTAAACCAAAAATCAATACTGCAATCAGCGAAAATAGTAAAGAACCCTGTCCCAAATGCCAGTAAGCAAATGCCTCTTGCTCTGATAGGGCGACAAGTACCGCCATCAGCGCCACCCGCATCCCGTTAATCACAAAACCGATAAAAACGGCAAAAATGGGTAGTAAAACCTTCTGTTTTAATCCCGTTGGTACAAGAACTAAAAAAATCAAGGCAATGCCTAAAAGCTGAACCATAAGCTTTAAACCAGCACAGCCATTGTAAACTTCAATACTCCCCGTAGGCAAACTGACAATAACCCCTTCACGCTTAACCTCAAAGCCCAATAGCCAGAGAAAACCACTGGCAAACTTAGCGGTTAACAAGGATAAGTTAAGAACTGGATAAACCAGTTGTCTCCAAGGAACTGCAATAAACCCCAGCAGTAGCCATTCTTGATTGTATTGTTTTAATCCCTTAAACCCAGACGCTAGTAACGCTAACGCCAATCCTGACATCAACGGGAAAAGTTGCAGGAAAACGTCATCGCCAACGACATGTTTACTTTTAAACAGAATCCCGGCTATCAGCAACCCTGCCAAACTACTGGATAATGGACTGCTGTACCAGGTTATTTTATCGCGCTTCATCCACAGCAACCCTAAAACCACGCACCCAAACAGGAGGCTGGCGCTGAATAGATTATTATTATTGCTTCTCGATACTAACGTGAAATGCAGTGTGATTAAACTCGTGGCGATACCCAATAACCAAAATTGGTTAGATTTCAGGGGATTGAGTTGAGTCATGATTCAGCAACTGGGAACTCAAGCGGCTTCGATGCAAATACCCATAAGTTAACACACAAAAAAATAAATCCAGCTTTTCCTTTGCGGCGAAAGTATCAAACTGTAAAGCTACTATTTTCAGTCATCCCCGCAATGGTGTAATCTAGTAGCGGCACCATGATACTTTCCATGTCATCCAGCGATCTCTCACGCTGGCTTTTCTGAGATGGCGTGCCAATTTTTTGTCAA
>CAKZMA010000499.1 GCA_937127375.1 uncultured Coleofasciculus sp.
ATTGGCTTAACTGGAGGGATTGGTACAGGTAAAACCACGGTTTCTAATTATCTTGCCGATACCTATCAGCTTCCGATTTTAGATGCGGATAGCTACGCCAGAGACGCCGTGCAGCCTGGTTCCCCGGTTTTGAACCGGATTATTACCCGCTACGGTTCTGATGTAAAATTAGCCGATCGCACACTAAACCGCAAACGCTTAGGAGAGATCGTTTTCCCGAACCCAAAGGAACGCCAGTGGTTAGAACAACAAATCCATCCTTATGTGCGCGATCGCATTGAGTCTCAACTCAATATCCTAGAGTCTCCCACGGTGGTTTTAGTGATACCCTTATTGTTTGAAGCCAATATGACAGACTTAGTGACCGAAATCTGGGTTGTCAGTTGTCCCCAAGAACAGCAAATCCAGCGCATCCAAGAACGCGATCGCCTCTCACTCGAACAAGCTCAATCCCGTCTCAACAGTCAGCTTCCCCTCGCCGAAAAAGTGGCGCGTGCTGATGTGGTTTTAGATAATTCCTCTACTCGCGACTCTTTACTTCAACAAGTTGATCGGGCTTTGGTTAGAACGAAATAAACAAAAAATAAAATAGTAGTTTCATCCCCCGGTTGAAACGCAGGGGAGCCTGCACCATCGCTATTCTGTAAAGGTTACATCTTTGACTTCACCCATCTCTCCCAATGGTTTCGCTGTTTTTTGATTTAACGATACCCATACCGCCCCCGCGTTTCCAGATCGGATCGTTAATTCATTGTTAGCGTTCCAACTTTTGGGAGAATCGTTCTCCGTTAAAATTCCCTCAAACTCAGTTTTACCATCAACGCTAACCCGCACCCAGGATTCCCCTTTCACTTCTACTGTCACTTGAACCGGAAAATTGGGATCAGAGACAGTCGGCGCAGGCGTTGAGGTGACAGCGGGTTGGTTGGGATTAAGCTGTTGCTCAATTGTCCCAGAATCTTGAGCAGGTATAGAGGGTTGGGGTTTGAAGACTTGGTTAAGCAGATACACCAATCCACCGATCGCGACGATTCCACCAATACCAATGTATAGCAGAAAAGGTTGACGGTAGAGCCGATCAGATTGACGCGATCGCGAAATCGGGGTGGGTTCAGAATGTTTAGCTTGAGAGTCAGGAGACTCAGAGGGTTGCGGTACCACCTCGGTGGCAAAGCTTTGGAGTAACCTTGTGCTGTCTAAATTCAGTGTTTCGGCATACCGCCGAATAAACCCTTGAACAAAGACAGGTTCAGGCAACTCCTCACACCGTCCAGCCTCTAGCGCTTTCAAAGAGCGCAAGGAGATAAAGGTTTTGAGAGCAATTTCCTCAATCGATTTCTCCTGCTCTTCTCTACAGTGTCGTAAATAGGTTCCTATATTTTTCAGTTGCTCTTCTTGAGCCGTAGTTAAATGGTTCACCTGATCCGCCTATCAAGGATTACACATTTATCGCGAATAGCGCTCCCAGTATATCACCTGTCCGTTGTCCATTGTCTATTGCTAAGGAACAAAGAACAACGAACAACAGGCAAGTGACTCAAACAACGCTACTGACTACCTCCCACGACAACATTGCGAATTCGTAAAGAAGGACCACCACACCCTACAGGTAAGCCACTCTGTCCGCCTTTTCCACAACCGCCTGACTCATCCCAGTAGAAGTCATTACCGATCGCTTCGATATCACCTAAAGTTTTAAACACATTACCGGATAGGGTAACATCCCGCACAGGTTCAGCAATCTGTCCCTCGCGAATCATCCAGGCTTCACCCGCGCTAAAGGTGAACATCTCCCCATTAGTCATACCCCCTAACCAGTTGCGGGCATAAACCCCTTCGCGAATTCCTCGGACTAAATCCTTAACCGGGGTTTTGCCCGGTTCAATCCAGGTATTGGTCATGCGGACAATAGGTGGATAGTGGTAGTTTAGACAACGGGCATTGCCAGTGGGAGCTTCGCCTAACTTACCTGCCGTTTCACGAGAATGCAGACGCCCCACTAAAATGCCATCTTTAATCAGTTGAGTCGTTGTTGCAGGTGTTCCTTCATCATCGTAGCAATAGCTACCGCGATGTCCCTCTGGGGCAGCACCGTCGAAGATTTGCAAATCCGGTGAACCAAAGCGACGCCCTTTGCTCATGACTTCCAACAGATCGGGGTTTTCATACGCCATATCCGCTTCTGAAAGATGTCCGAAGGCTTCATGAACAAATAAACCGGAGAGAATAGGATCAATAACCACTGTGTAAACCCCTCCCCGAACGGGTGACAGAGACAAAGCATTAACCGCCCGCCCCGCAGCACCTTGCACTTGTTCATCGAGATCCATTAGATCTTCGTAGCCATTGCGAGATCCGGTGGTTTCTCGTCCCGTCTGCACAATCTCATCCTTACGGGCGGTAGCCGAGAAACGCATTTCTAGATCTGCCCAAGATTGCTCAATTAGCGTGCCTTCGGAGGTGGCGATAATGATCCGTTGATGGCTGTCCCCGTAGCGGACAGAGGTGGTTGTAATCCGGGGATCAAAACGTTTGAGCAATTGGTTGTAGCGATCGCACAGCGCTTTCTTCTCGGTTAGAGGAATCATCCGGGGATCAGTCCCAGTTAGGGGGAGTTGGCAAGTATCTTGCACGATCGAAATCGGGGCAAGTAGGGTTTCTCCATCCCCGACAATTCGGGCGGCGCTGATTGCTTCTTCCAGTCGCTCCTTCAGGCTAGAGAGTTGATTGAAACTGGCAAAGCCCCAACCGCCCTTATAACAGGCTCGTACCTGTCCACCAATAGCAAGCCCCTCACTCAAGGTTTCTACCTTATTGCCCCGCACGATAATGCTGGTTCCTTCAGATTCTTCTAAGCGAATCGCTAAGTAATCCACGCGAGAGCGATAGCGAGCGATCAGGTCTGCAATTAAATTTTGAGTATCCGCGAGTACAGTAGGCATGGTCTAGGGAACTAGCAAGATAGAACTGCTTCTATTGTGCAATGACTCTAGCCTTGGCTGCTACGGTTGTTCTCCAATCCGCCGTTTATACTCTTGCTCTGTGATTAAATCTTGGGTACTCTCCACCCGGTCTAGAAACACAAGACCATTGAGATGATCATATTCATGCTGAACAATTCTTGCCACAAAATCGGTTAACTGTTGTCGCTGCGTCTTACCCTGTTGATTGGTGTACTCTACCTCAATCGCCTGATACCTCGGCACTAACCCGCGAATACCGGGAATACTTAAGCAACCTTCCCAGCCTTTGACCACCTCATCTGAGTGAGCCACAATCTGTGGATTGATCATCGCTGTCGGTTCCATGGTGGGGGCATTCGGATACCGGGGATTGGGACGAGACGCTACGATAAACAAACGGCAGGATTGAGAAATTTGGGGAGCAGCGATCCCCACACCATTAGCGGCTACAGCCTTTGCCTTGAGAGCCTCAATCAGCTTTTGTATCGATTCATCTTGAACATTATCGATGGGTTGCGCTAGCTGGCGTAAGATAGGGTTGCCTAACTGAGCGATTTCTAGGGATTGGGTCATAACAGGGTGAAATTAAACTGGACAGTTACTATTTATTGGTGTACTTTACTCAATACTAAATCGCTATATATATAGATAGACGTGTGCCGGAATATCTCGCCAATTGATCGAATGAGGAGAACAAGCAACAATCACCGACAATAGAGGAATGCCCGTGGAAATGTCCCCCGAACAGCTCTGGATAAAGGTATTGGAGCGTCTACAACTCCAACTCAGCCGACCCACTTTTGAAACCTGGCTCAAGGGAACAACCGCTCAGCAGCTCGACCAGAATTGCTTAGTGGTTTGTACCCCCAATCCCTTTGCCAGGAATTGGTTGCAAAAGTATTACATCAAAACAATCACTGATGTGGTGCAGGAGATCCTGGGACAATCGGTGGACATTTACCTTACCGTGATCACTGACGACGACAACGCCACAATCAGCGATACAGGTATTTCCTGGTCGGTTCCGGTTGCGGCTAACCCCGATGCAGAACGTCCATCTCATCAACTCCCTAAACCCACAGAGTTAAATCAGAAGTACGTGTTTTCTCGCTTCGTGGTTGGTTCAAATAATCGCATGGCTCATGCGGCGGCTTTGGCTGTAGCCGAATCACCAGGGCGGGAGTTTAATCCCCTGTTTTTGTGTGGGGGCGTTGGTTTGGGGAAAACTCACTTAATGCAAGCGATCGCGCATTTTCGGTGGGAGAATTCTCCGAGTTCTAAGATCTTCTATGTGTCTACTGAACATTTTACCAATGACCTAATTGCCGCCATCCGCAAAGATAGTATGCAAAGTTTTCGGGAACACTATCGAGCGGCTGAGGTGCTGTTGATTGATGATATTCAGTTTATCGAAGGAAAAGAATATACTCAGGAAGAATTTTTTCATACGTTCAATACCTTACACGAAGCGGGTAAACAAATCGTCTTAGCATCCGATCGCCCGCCGCATCAGATTAGCCGCTTGCAAGAACGGCTATGTTCTCGCTTTTCGATGGGGTTAATCGCCGATATTCAGCCGCCTGACTTGGAAACCCGGATGGCAATTTTGCAAAAAAAGGCAGAGTATGAGAACATCCGGTTGCCGCGATCAGTGGTCGAGTATATTGCGACTCAATATAAATCGAATATTCGCGAACTAGAAGGGGCATTAATTCGAGTCGTCGCCTACATCTCGATTTCGGGAGTACCGATGAGTGTCGAGAACATTGCACCAATTTTGAATCCGCGAACCCCAACCATACAAGCTGCTCCGGAGATCATTGTGACAACCGTCGCTGATGCCTTTAATGTCTCGGTAGAAGACTTGAAAGGGAACTCACGCCGCCGAGAAATTAGTTGGTCTAGGCAAATTGCTATGTATCTGATGCGGCAGCATACTGACTTGAGCTTACCCCGAATTGGTGAAGAATTTGGCGGCAAGGACCATACCACGGTTATGTATAGCTGCGACAAGATTACTCAATTACGAGAACGCGATCCCAGCGTGGCACAGAAACTGAGTCAATTGAGCGATCGCATTAATTTGGCAAGTCAAACTCAAAGCCAAGCTTAAAGGGAACAGGGAACGGGGAACAGGGAACGGGGAACAGGAAACTGTGCAGGTAGAGTGTAGGGTGTAGGGGCGGGTTAGACAGATAACATTTTGATCCGTCCTTGGCAGAGAAAAAATTAAATTAGAGCTTATCCGAGAAGTATTGGGTATGGGATGAGTATAAATACACGGTGGAAAAATTTCCGCAATTTTCCACAACCTTTTCCACAAGGACTCCGTTCCTAAAACACGAAGAATTCAGGAATTGGCAATCATCTGAGTCTAGTTTTTCCACAGTTTCCCCAAGGTCTGAATTCCATGCTAGAGTTGCCTCTGGATAGATGAGAGAGCCACGATTGTGCCTCATGTAGAGTCCAACTCAAATCTCGCTGACTTTCCTTGACGAGAATTCTAGCTGTGCCAAACATTGACGATTCCTTCTATGAAACTAACTTGTACCCAAAGTGAACTCAATACCAATCTTTCTCTCGTAAATCGGGCGGTTCCCTCACGTCCCACCCATCCGGTATTGGGTAATGTGTTACTCCAAGCCGATGCGAAAAATCAGCGAGTAAGTTTAACCGCCTTCGACTTGAGTCTAGGTCTGCAAACCAGTTTCAACGCCAACGTCGAAGCGGATGGTGCGATCGCGATTCCGGCTAAACTGTTCAATGACATTGTTTCCCGTTTGCCAGAGGGAGACATTACTCTCGATGACTCCCTATCCGAAACGGAGAGTGATGCAGACACCGAAAGCCTATCGATCACCTTAACCTCGACATCCGGACAATACAAAATGCGAGGAATGAACTCAGAGGACTTTCCCGAACTCCCCCAAATCGAAGATGGAATGGTGGTTAAACTCCCGGTTGAAGCCTTAATTGAAGGATTGGGCGGATCATTATTTGCCACCAGTGCAGATGAAACCAAGCAGGTGCTGACCGGAGTGCATCTGATGGTTCAAGAAGATAGTCTGGAATTTGCCGCGACTGATGGTCACCGACTAGCGGTTGTGGAAACTCTTAACGCTAAACCAACCAGTGAGGAGGATGAAGACCAACCCTCTGACGAAACCCAACCTGGAGAAGAGACTCCCTCGTCCTTTGAGTTAACTGTACCCGCTAGAACCTTACGGGAACTTGAACGGATGTTAGGACTCTCTGAATCCAGTGATACTGTCGCCTTGCAGTTTGAGGTAGGTCAAATTATCTTCCAAGGCGGTAATCATCGCTTGACCAGTCGGACATTAGAGGGACAATATCCGGCTTACCGCCAACTCATCCCCGGTCAGTTTCAGCGCCAGGTGGCTATTCCTCGGCGTCAATTACTGAGTGCGGTTGAACGAATTGCAGTCTTGGCTGATCAGAAAAATAATATCGTCAAGTTTGATATTGATGCCCAGGCGCAAACCATTGATCTGACCGTGGAAACTCAAGATGTTGGCAGTGCCAGAGAGTCCCTATCAGCACAAGTTACGGGTGAAAGTATCGAGATTGCCTTTAATGTGAAGTACTTAATCGACGGCTTAAAGGCGCTGTCTACGTCAGATATTCAGCTCCAAATGAATGCGGCGAATACTCCAGTGATTCTCACACCTCTGGGTGGCTTGAAAATGACCTACCTGATTATGCCTGTGCAAATCCGGGATTGAGGTTTTTGTCTAGGGTTCATGGTTCATGGTTCATTGGTTCTTACGCTGTAGCTGCCATGGACAATGAACGATGAGCCTGGTATATGGCAAACTCTTTCTCATTTTAGTTATAAAACTATACATTATTAACTTATATTTTTTTGCCAAAAAAATTAAAAGCTTATTGTCGTTTACGAGGATAATCTTAAACACGACGTTACCTAGAAATTATTGATTAATTTATTTCTCCCAGTGTCATTACTTTTATTTATCTTTTTGAAACCCTTCTTGATATCTGCTATTATCTATAAGCGGATTTGAGCTTTAAAATTGCGTCATGGAATATTGGAGTCAGCCAATGGTAAAAACCGACATCCATATTTTATTGTATTCCATTATACAATTATCTAGCCGATCTACAGGATAAGTAAAAAATAATGCTGAATAATGTGTCCAGCACAGATTATTATTTCCAAACTGATTTAGACACATTATACCTTGCCATCAATAATTGTTTAGCGACTCGAATCTATCTTCTGGGTGCAATAGACAGACCATTATAAGCTAGACAAGTGGCAATCAGGGTTCAATTTAAACATTTGCCGGACTTTTATATAAACTTTACAAAGTCTTCATTGTCCATTTACAAAGTCTTCATCATTACTTAACTTAATACTCCTGTCTCATTTTCAAATTCTTGATAACTGTAATGTAAACAGTAAGTTAAGCCAGTCAGGGTTCATAAGCGTGCTTACCTTCCCAACAGCGAATGATTGATCTGTGATGCAACCCGTAATCGATAAACAAGTTGTCGTATCTGACCATGTGGTAACCATGGTGTTCACAGACCTAGTTAGTTCCACAGCGGTCAAAAAATATTTAAAGGGAAATGACATCACTACCCGCAATCGCCTCTACTTTGACACGATTCTCAAACCCCATCGCCAGCGTGTTGAAGCGAATTTAGTGGCTTACGGAGGGCGTGTAGTCAAGACCGAAGGTGACGCTTACTTTGTGGTTTTCGCCAATGCGTCTCAAGCAGCTCAGTGGGCAGTGGCGCTGCAAATTAGTCACACCTGTGAACCCATTGACACCCCCCTGGGTCCGTTACAAGTCAAAATTGGCATGCACACCGGGAGTCCCTTACCCGACGGTGATGATTTTATTGGCGAGGAAGTTGACTACGCGGCTCGGGTGTCCTCACTTGCCCATGGGGGACAAATTCTGCTGTCGGAAGTGACAACAGACTTGATTTACGATGGGGGAATTACAGACTTAACCATTATCCCCCGTGGCAATCACTACTTAAAGGGCATTGGCAAAGCGCCGATTTTTGAACTGCTATACCTCAACAAACGGCAACGACAGCGTAAAAAACCCAGATCTTGGAAATCTCGGGGTCTTCAACTGTTGGCAAGTCTAACCGGTGTCGGCGTGGCAATGGGTGTTGGTTTGACAGGTATGCTACAGCCTTTGGAACTGAAGGCGTTTGACCACTTTATGCAAATCCGTCCTCAACCGGAAAGTCCTGACCCACGCCTGCTGATGATTACGATTACAGGGGGTGAGGTTCGAGCACAATCCTCTGCTCAACGGCAAGGGTTATCCTTGTCGAATGCTAAACTGGCTCAACTCCTGGAAAAATTAGCCCAATATCAACCGCGAGTCATTGGTTTAGACCTCTATCGCGATTTTCCAGTAGACCCTCAATATGGTGATTTAGCGAATCGTTTACGGCAAGACAAGCGTTTAATAACAGTCTGTAAAGTGGGAGATACCACCGATAATCCCGGAATTCCGCCTCCTCCGGATATTCCTCCAGACACGTTACCCGAACGAGTTGGGTTTAGTGATGTCATGTTAGACCCAGATGGCGTTGTGCGTCGTCATCTTCTGGGTTTAGCGCCTCCTGACCAATCCGAATGTCAAATCAGTAACTCTTTGAGTCTAGTTATGGCTTTGCGTTACTTAGAAGAGGAGGGCATTACGGCTGAGTTGACTCCCAATAATGATTTGCAGATTGGTCAGGTTGTTTTCCCGACCCTAAAAAATAATAGTGGAGGGTATCAGAATATCGATGCCGGGGGCTATCAAATGTTACTGAATTATCGGGCTACGAGTTCAGTAGAAACGATTGCGCGTACCTATACGTTAAAAGAGGTACTTGAGGAAAATAAATTAACGCCTGAATTGGTCAAAGACCGTATCGTGTTTATTGGTACTGTTGATAAGACCTTTCATGATTTTCATGCAACTCCGTACAATAAAAACAACCGACCTGAGACGGCTGGGGTATTTCTGCAAGCCCAGATGACGAGTCAAATTATCAGTGCGGTTAAGGATGAGCGACCTCTTTTGGTGTGGTGGTCTGAGTGGGCTGAATATCTTTGGATTGGGGCTTGGTCTGTTGTGGCGGGTCTAGTCAGTTGGCGTTTCCGGTCCCCTCTGTTGCTGGGCTTGGCAGTCGCTGGAATGCTGAGTGTTCTCTATGGCTGCTCTTATGTGATCTTTATCCAAGGAATTTGGACGCCTATGATACCATCAAGCATAGCGATCATTGTCACCAGCGGCATGGTTAGTGTGTATTTTGCCCATCCCAGTTTAAAGTACTGGATCTGAGACCCAGGTAAGCGACTTGAGGTGTAGGCAGGGTGTGGCGTGTGTGCGGGATGCCTTAACGCCACATTACGCCTGACAAACAAACAAAATGTAGTGTCATAAGATACAAAAATTTCAGAGCCACAAATGATTATATCAATCAAAAGCCAGGGGAAATAGTAAACTACCCCTGACTTAGTTATAGCAACCGCCATAGCTGTTAGGACACATCATTTATGTAGAGACGTTGCATGC
>CAKZMA010000500.1 GCA_937127375.1 uncultured Coleofasciculus sp.
AAAAACACCTGATCTACCTGACTACACCAATCGTGCGATCGCGTTAATATAATACATTGAAAGGCATAGGGCAGAAGGCAGGAAGGAGGTTATTTATCAAGTTTCTAACGTAGGTGAGGTACAGATGTTTCCCCAGCGCGTCTTTATTCATTCAAATAAGATTCTTTTTTATGTCAGAAAGTTTTACCATGACCGTTAAAGGATGAATTGGAGAAGGCATAAAGCCGCAACGTTCCACGTAAAAATCTTTCACATTTTCGTTAAGGGCATGAATTAGAATCGCTCTAATCCCTAGTATCTCCGATGCTTGTAGAGTACGCTTTACAGCATCTTTGATCATTCCCATACCAATTCCCTTTCCTTGATGATGAATATCAACAGCCAGTCTACCCATTACTACAACTGGGATTGGATCGGGCATATTTCTTCTGATTTTGCCTGGAGCTTCAATATGGGAAACCTGACCATTAGCTAGACAGTAGTATCCTACTACTTTGTTTTCACAGCAGACTACATAAGTACGTGATGAACTAAGCGTTTCATTGTTAAGAGCGCGTGTTTTTAACCATTGATTTAGACTTGTCTCGCCACAATCAAATGACTCTATATCATGGGTTGGTTGAATAGGTTCGGGTGGGGTATACTTCATGAGGTAATTACCACAGAATAATAATTATTCCCAAGGAGATTTTACCTGAAGCAATTGATGTAACTTTTCGTTTTTCTCTGGTGGCATATCAAGAGCTTGATTAAAAGCCTTCCACTGGTCATCATTAAGGCGGAACAATCTCCAATCTAGCAATGCTTCTTCTGCTGCTCGATAGGCTGCGTCTAACATGAAAGCACTCCGAGTCTTGCCACAAACAGATGCTGCTGTGTCTATGAGATCAAGCTGATTGGGTTCGACTCTCATATTGATGACAAGGGAGCGCTTGTCTTTATTGGTTTTATCAAGAAACGCCATAGTTACTCTTACTTTATAGTTTGATGATGTTATCTATGTGTGTACATTGTATATACAAAAAGCATAATAGTCAACGACTATAGCACTATGGAGATGCGTTAGGACATCAGTTGCTCCCAATAGGCAACAGGCAACAGTAAAGAATGTCCCAACCTGAATGGTACTGGCTGGTATGCTGGTGGGCAATGCCCACGATGGCGGACTGACACAGCTAAAATTGTGGAATAGATTTGACGTTTAAACCGGGCGCACGCCATGCGCCCCTACAATGCTAATCCATGAAATAAGGTGTGCCACGCCACTACTTAATATTAAGGATTTCGGCGATCCAACAAGTTTATCGCAACGATCGCCGACTGATTCCACTCACCCAATCCACGAGAACTGTCAGCATAATCAAACAGGCGATAGTGGTAACAATACCGGGCGCGTCAAAACTACTCAATTGTTCACTCAATAACCGCCCTAATCCACCCGCCCCCACTAATCCCACAATTACTGTTTCTCGCATACAGACTTCCCAACGATAGAGACTATACGCCAGAAAACGGGGTAATGTCATCGGCAGCACCCCATATAAAAACACCAACGCAGCGGGGGTTCCCTGAGCTTTCAAGGCTTGTAACGGGGGTTGGGGGAGATTTTCCGTCACTTCTGCCATCAGCCGCCCTAAAATCCCAAAATTGTGCAGCCCCAACGCGATCGCACCCGGTAAAATACCTGGAAACAAGATAAACAGCGCCACCAACGCCCAAATTGGTGCAGGAATTGCCCGACACACCAGTAAAATCGCCCGTGTGAGTAAAAAGGTAATCCATATCCAAATTGTCTCGTCTCGCCCTCTTCCTTGACGACTGGGATTGAGTAATCCTCCAGGTAGGAAAAAATTACGAGTTGCCGGAAACGAGAGTAAAATACCACCCATACCCGCCAGTGCGATCGCGAGAATGGACATGGAGAGGGTTTGGGTTGATAATCGGACTAATTCTGGCAATTGTCCCCAGGTTATATCTGGTGGAAAGGATACGGTTATCGCATCCACCAATAATTTCCCAGTGCGGGGTGACCAAAGTTGAGTAAAGTCAGGATGGACATACCAAAAGCAAAAGGGGATGAGTAGTGCCCCAGCGATACCCGCCAGAGTAATCAATGGATCACGCTGATATAATTTCCGCTTAGACTTAGAACCCTGATCAGCATTTAAATCCAGCCGACTGCTACAGCCTAAGCGATCGCGTAACCAAGCGCTACTCAAATCAACCATCCCATTTAAGATAAATAGGGCATAGAAAAACGTCCACAACTGTTGATAACGCAGCGACTGTAAACTCAGAAAAATCTCATATCCCAATCCCCCAGCCCCAATAATTCCCAACACCGCCGCCGAACGAATCGAACATTCAAAGCGATAAAACGTATAGGAGAGAAGATTTAAAAAGGCTTGGGGAATCAGCGTATAGAGAAACGCGGTTAAGGGTGCAACCCCACTATTGAGCAGCGTAATTAGAGGTTGACGGGGAGTCTCATCCAGAATTTCGGCAAAAACCTTCGCCACCACCGCCCCAAAGGGAATCGCGATCGCTAAAATGGCGACTAAGGGATCAAGTCCCCAAATATTCAAAAAAAACAGTCCCCACAGCATTTCGTGAATCGCCCTGGGAACCGCCAAAAATCCCCGCAAACTCAACCAAATTTTAGCAGGGTGTCTCTCGATTGAACCCTGAGAAACCGCCAACCACCACACCTCAGAGGTGAAGATTCCGCCAACGATTCCCAGCACCACACTGAGAAACGTACCACAGACGGCATAGGCTAACGTGGTAAGCGTCGCCTCTAAGGTTAATTGGAGAAACTCAGGGCTTAACTCCGGCTGTAGACTAGCTTGGAGAAATCGCCCCAGCAGAGAAAATCCCCCTGGATTCAAGATATCCTGTCCCCAGATACCCGCCTGGTAAAGAGAAAGTGCGATCGCGCCGATAAATACTAATCCCCAAGCCATTTGTGGGTTGAGAATTGGGGGACGAGATAAGGGCTGAGGTTTCACAGGATGATGATCGCGAAGCTGGGGGAGATGAGAGTGAGTTTGAGATAACGTTATCATCAATGGCGAAATGCAATACCCTCAACCTATCCCTACAAACCAGGTTCCCTTCAGGGCATCAAAGGGTCAAAACTGCCGTTTTTCTGTCTTTAGTATGAAGAAAATTGTAGCGGTTTATTGCGACTATGGGAAAGTATGCCCAGAGTCTCACCAACCGCTTAGGGTTGAAACCCAAGGAACCAAAAGCTCAAGTCAGCTTTAGCTGACACTGAATAAGAGTTTTAGTCGTCTTGAGACGACTTGCGCTTTTAGCCAAGAACTTGAGTTCTTGGCGAGTGTCGAGGCTTATTGACAAAGGTGCAAGTATCGGGTATCGCCCATTTCCTAGTTCCCTGTGACACACCGAGCGAAGCCGAGGTGTTCCCTGTTCCCTTTAAAGACATATTATGCCGCTATTAAAAATGAAATTACACCTCAGCAAACTGCGTCAAATTCTCGCCTTGTTTTTAATTCCAATTTTCTTGATTTTTGGTTTCGCGATCGCAGACAATAGTAGCGACGCCTTAGCCACCCCTCTAACGCCTACAGCACAATTAACCCCATCTCATCCCCAATCTGAGAAATCTGTCGATTTAGACAAAGGGAGTGAACAAGCGAAAAAGGCATCAGAAAAGGCATTTGAGGGCTTAGAGACAACCAAGGAATTGATTGGCAAAACCGAGAAAAGAAAGCAGGCGATTGAACATGGACGGAAAAAGGCAAGCCGTAAATTAGACTCGATGGCTAAAAAAGCCGAAAAAGCTAAAAAATCCGAAGAATCCTTGAACCACACCGAAAAACTAACCCTTGATCGGATAACTGACGGTAAATAATCCAGTCAAATCGGGCGCAAATCTTTGCGCCCCTCCGGTTTCCTGGATGATTTGTCCCGATCAGATCCCCAACTTATTCCAGAAGTCGGGGATCTAATTAATGAATTGGCGTTCACCCTACGGCGCAAACCCCACCAATTGAGGCTTGTATGTCTGAATCGCCTTCATGTACTGCGCCCGTTCAAAGCTACTTTCATCAGGACAGTTAATCTGACTCATGCTACCCTGCATCTGCTTGATCGACTCATATTCATGTTCTTCCATCCAATGGCGTACCTCTTGCTCAATCTCTTGTAGATTGCCAATCCCATGACGCAGCAGTACACTGACGATTTCCGTCACTTTCGCACCTGCCATCATCATTTTGATCACATCCTGCCCTTTATGTACCCCACTGGTAGCAGCAAAGTCCACCGACAGACGACCATATAAAATCGCAATCCAGCGCATGGGTAAGCGCATCGCTTGCGGTGTACTCAGCAATACATTGGGTGAAACTTCCAATTCCTCAATATCAATATCTGGCTGGTAAAATCGGTTGAACAAAACCAAACCATCAGCACCCGCCTCCGTCAACCGCTTCGCCATATTTGCCATATTGCTGAAGAAGGGACTGAGTTTAATCGCAACCGGAATATTCACCTCCGATTTCACCGCTTGCAGAATATCAATATAATTCTGCTCGATTTGAGCCCCTGTCTGATCCATATCTGTGGGGATGCTATAGATATTCAACTCCAACGCATTCGCCCCCGCCTGCTCAATTTCCTTGGCGTAGTGCGTCCAACCGCCCACGGTGGCACCATTAAGACTAGCAATGATCGGCATATTCACCGTCTCTTTTGCCTTGCGGATATGCTCTAAATATTGCTCTGAACCCACATGAAAGACTTCTGCTTCCGGGAAATAGGTCAGGGCTTCGGCAAAACTTTCGGTACCATACTCTAAGTGATGGTGTAACTCCAACTTTTCTTGGCGCAGTTGTTCTTCAAATAAGGAATGCAGCACCACAGCCGCCGCCCCTGCATCCTCCATACGCTTGATATTGTCAACATCTTCGGTCAAAGGTGCCGCCGCACCAACCACGAGTGGCGATCGCAATTCTAACCCTAGATATGTTGTTGTCAGATCCATCCGTTTAAACCTCTCAATTATTTATGGGTAATCCTGTGGCGGGTGTAGAGACGTAGCATGCTACGTCTCTACACTATTAACTAGGTACTCGTCGGTTCCTTAACTTCCTCACCAGTTTGGGTTGTCTGACCATTTCCATGACCGTTTTGGGTGTCCAACTGACGGGCTGCCAGATATTGGTACATATGCCACCGAGTCTGCACATCCTGCTGGGCTTCTCCTAGAAGACGTTTAGCATCTTCTGGCTTACTCTTGGTCAGCATCTTGAAGCGGTTTTCTTGATACATGGATTGTTCCACCGGGAATTTCGGACTCCGCATATCCAGTTGCAGGGGATTCTTCGCTTCTTTGACTAAATCTGGATTGAAGCGATACAGCAACCAACGCCCGGACTCAACCAACGCCTTGTGATGCGACATCGATGTGGTCATATTAATCCCGTGGGCAATACAGTGCGAATACGCCAAGATTAGGGATGGACCATCATACGCCTCCGCTTCTAAGAACGCCTTCAAGGTATGTTCATCCCGCGCCCCCATTGCCACACTAGCAACATAGACATTTCCGTAGGTCATCGCAATCAAACCTAGGTCTTTCTTAGCTGACGGTTTACCCGCTGCTGCGAATTTCGCCACCGCCCCCCGTGGGGTAGCTTTGGACGCCTGACCCCCGGTATTGGAATAAACCTCGGTATCCAAAACCAGGATATTCACATTACGACCACTTGCCATCACATGGTCTAAACCACCGTAACCAATATCATAAGCCCAGCCATCACCACCGATAATCCAGACACTCTTCTTGACTAGGTAATCGGCTAAACTTAACAACTGCTTGGCTTCGGGAGAGTTCATCTCTGGCAGTTTCTGCTTGAGTTGCGCTACTCGTTCCCGTTGTTCCCAAATATCGGCTTCGGATTTCTGTTCCGCGTTGAGAATGCCACCGACTAAGTTATCGCCAATCTCACCCGCTAAAGTTTGCACTAACTCAGCGGCAAATTGGGTGTGTTTGTCAATGGACACGCGGAAGCCGATGCCAAATTCGGCGTTATCTTCAAACAAGCTATTTGACCAAGCCGGTCCACGCCCTTCAGCATTCTGTGACCAAGGCGTAGTCGGCAGGTTTCCCCCGTAAATCGAGGAACAGCCGGTGGCATTTGCCACCACCATGCGATCGCCAAATAGTTGAGTCGCCAGTTTCAGATAAGGCGTTTCGCCACAACCGGCACAAGCCCCGGAGAACTCAAATAGAGGTTCTTGCCATTGCTGCTGACGAATTCGGTCTAAATTTAAGGAACGGCGATCGGGATTGGGAATATCTAAGAAGAAGTCCCAATTTGTCTGTTCCTGTTCCCGCAGGGGTAACTGGGATTCCATGTTAATCGCCTTCAGCTTCGGCTGAGACTTATTCTTCGCCGGACAAACATCGACACAAATTCCGCAACCGGTGCAGTCTTCTACCGCCACCTGAATTGTAAATTTCTGTCCCCCATACTCTTTATCCCGTGTATCCGTAGACTTAAAAGAATCTGGGGCATTTTCTAACACCTGTGGGTCATAAGACTTGCCTCGGATCACCGCATGGGGGCAAACCATGACACACTTACCACACTGGACGCAGACATCGGGGTCCCAAACCGGAACTTCTAATGCCACATTGCGTTTTTCCCATTTGGTCGTACCCGTAGGGAATGTCCCATCCACGGGCATGGCACTCACGGGCAGGTCATCGCCACCCCGCGCCATCATCTTACCTAATACATCCCGAACAAAGGCTGGGGCGGTGTCGGGAACCGGGGGACGCATATCCACAGTGCTGTCCATCGTGTCAGGAACTTGCACTTCATACAGATGCGCCAAGGCATTGTCCACTGCCTCAATATTCATGCGGACAACTTCTGCACCCTTCTTGCCGTAAGTCTTTTCGATGTACTGCTTAATTTTCGCGATCGCTTCTTCTTTGGGTAAGATATTCGCCAGTTCAAAGAAGCAGACTTGCATCACGGTGTTAATCCGTCGTCCCATACCACTGCTAACTGCCACTTGGTTAGCGTCAATGACATAGAACTTCAAGTTCTTGTTGACAATTTCCTCTTGTACCGGACGGGGCAGTAGACCCCAGACTTCATCGGGTCCAAAGGGACTATTCAGCAAGAAGGTGGCACCAGGGGCAGCACTACTAAGAACGTTCAATTTTTCCAGGAACAGCCACTGGTGACAAGCAACAAAGTTGGCTTGGCTAATCTGGTAAGTTGAACGAATCGGTTCTGGACCAAAGCGCAGGTGAGAAACAGTAACGGCACCGGATTTCTTGGAGTCGTAAACAAAGTAACCTTGGGCGTAGTTCTCGGTTTCTTCACCAATAATCTTGATCGAGTTCTTATTCGCGCCAACAGTACCATCTGACCCTAAACCATAGAACACACAGCGCACCACGCTTTCGGGTTCCGTGGAGAAGTTGGGATCGAAGGAGAGGCTGGTATTGGTCAAGTCATCGTTGATGCCAATCGTAAAGTGGTTCTTCGGTTGATCAGCCGCGAGGTTATCGAAAATCCCCTTCACCATCGCGGGGCTAAATTTCTTAGAGGATAAGCCATAGCGTCCACCGACAACCTTGGGTTTGGGTTCATCGGCTTCCCAGGCTTCCTGAACCGCTGTAACTATATCCAGATAAAGGGGTTCGCCACCAGCACCCGGTTCTTTGGTGCGGTCTAGGGCAGCAATACTCTTGGTGGTAGCAGGCAGCGCTTTGACCAACTGTTTCATATCAAAGGGGCGATACAGCCGCACTTTGATCATCCCCACTTTTTCACCCTGTTTGTTCAGGTAATCCACGGTTTCATGGGCGGTTTCTGTACCCGATCCCATGAGGATGATTACTCGTTCCGCATCGGGGGCACCGTAATATTGGAACAGTTCATACTTGCGCCCGGTGAGTTCGGCAAATTTGTCCATGGATTTCTGGACAATTCCCGGACAGGCGTTGTAGTAAGGATTAACGGTCTCCCGTGCTTGGAAATAGACATCCGGGTTTTGGGCGGTGCCTCGCAGAACGGGGCGATCCGGGGTTAGACCCCGCGCCCGATGTTCCATCACCCGTTCATCGTTGATCATTTCCCGCAGATCTTCGTCTGCCAGAAGTTCAATTTTCTGAACTTCGTGGGAAGTGCGGAAGCCGTCAAAGAAATGGATAAAAGGAATGCGGGATTCTAGGCTAGCGGCGTGGGTAATTAACGCTAGGTCATGTGCCTCTTGGACTGATCCCGACGCCAACAGACCAAAGCCGGTGGCACGACACGCCATCACATCTTGGTGATCCCCAAAAATTGACAGGGCTTGGGCGGCTAGCGATCGCGCGGCGACATGGATCACGGCTGAGGTCATTTCCCCGGCGATTTTGTAGAGGTTGGGCAGCATTAACAGCAAGCCTTGAGATGCTGTGAATGTACTGGTTAATGACCCTGCCTGCAACGCGCCATGGACTGTACCTGCCGCCCCTGCTTCACTCTGCATTTCAATGATTGAGGGAACGGTTCCCCAGAGGTTCTTACGACCTTCTGAAGACCAAGCATCTGCCCATTCTCCCATGGGAGAAGCGGGGGTGATCGGATAAATGGCGATCACTTCATTAAGTGGGTAGGCAACGCGAGCTACCGCTTCGTTTCCGTCTAGAGTTGCAATCGTTCGTTTCGTCATAGTTACAAACCTTTTTGGGTTGCTGGGTAATCTTTTTTGTTTGGGGCGCTAAACTTCAACTTAATTCCTTATCTATTGCAAATCCCCTATCAATTTCGTCTCTTCCACTACAAAACGTCAATTATATTGGCGATCGAATTAGCATAAATTTTCCAATTGAGTCCTTCCTTGAACAACGTCAATGTTGTTTTGTCTAGGGGACATAAATCGACATTCAACCCCCATGCTATATGGCTGACGGTCGTTTCCGGAATTCGTTAATGGTCTTTTAACCTTCCTGTCTGCTTCCGGATACTCTTCTATTATCTAACAAAATTTTAGTAATTTAGGTAGTCTAACTTTTTTTTTTATTTATTTAAGATTTTGGCAACTCCCTACCTTAAAATAATCTAAATAATAAGCTGTATTAGTTTTTACAAGCTGGGAGATTTTAACTTGATTAAGTATTACTGCAAAATAATTAAGAAATATTTCATTTTGTAAATATTTCTCAGCTTCATCGTATCTACGAAGTAGAGACGTTGCATGCAACGTCTCTACAATGGTGCCGAACGTCCTAATCGATGTGTCTACTGCTATATTTTCATGCCTGCTGCACTAGGCTGGCTCTATACTCGTCACTATCGGCAACGAGTGCGATCGCTAACCCTGTTGGGTGTCGGTGTGTATCCAGGGATTGACTGGCAAGCGCACTATTATCGGGATACGCCGTCAAACCCCTGTTTTTCAAGCAGCTAAAAAACCGCGCTTGTCGTGACAGCAAGTTGGATCGAATATTCCAATTTCTCAATCTACCCTTGCTATTACTCATATCCATATTTTTACA
>CAKZMA010000501.1 GCA_937127375.1 uncultured Coleofasciculus sp.
CGGTGTTTGAGTTGTAACCGTCTCGATAGTAATCGTCTCAGAGGATTCGATTCGCTTCTCTAAAACCTTTAGCGTGTCTTTGATAGCATTAATTTGCTGATGAATAGCAGTATGGATGGTGCGGTTGAGAGATTCGCTCCTTCGGGTGTGGGCTTCAAGTAACTCTAGTACCTCTGGTGAAATGGAGGTGGTTTTGGCTGTCGCCGTGTTGAGAGGATTTTGCCCAGTCATCAACCATTGTTCTACCCAATCAGAAACTAGCAAAGCAAACTCAGGGCTAATCCACATAGCTAGAGGGACTGCCAATTTGTGATGAATCCAAGTTCCCCCTCCATTTTTAGGAGACCCCCGTTTCACCATAACTAGAGTAGGAAAAGTCGCTGAAACCCTTTTCCAGACTGAATTCCCCAATTTTGGGGATTTGAATTTGATGTCTAACCGCTTAGCCAGTGCTGCGACCAACTCGAATGTTGAATCATTAGCCAGCCATTTGGAAAGGTCTTTGCCATGCGCTTGGCACATCTGAGTAGCATTAATATACCCATCCTCGCGGCGTTGTCCAATCTGCAAGCCGTTTGTTTCGTGAAGTATTATTTCCATGTAGACCTCTGGTTCAGGTTTACCGCGTTCGGGGTGTTTCCAGCACCGCCGAACATTTTTACAGTTGAAGGTAATCGTACCAGAGTGCGAAAGCATTTCTATATAAGCTTTCTATGGATAGGGGAATTCCCATATCCAAGAAGAGTCCAAACTTGTTCAGACAGAAGCCCAAAAGCTGCCCATTGCAGACATCCTGGTTTTACTAGGGGATAAGCAAAAATGTTCTAGCAAAGTAGAGACGCGCCATGGCGCGTCTGTACAATCGGTTAAATGTTCTAGCAGGGGTTAGTAAAGTTTTTGTAATATTTTAGCGATCGCTAAATTCTTTACTGGTAGAGAGGGCAGACTGAATAAAGAAGTGTAACGATTTCCGGCAATGCTCAAACTCAAATCACTAGGCTTATCCATTATTGCTGTCTCAGTTGTCTTAGGTAGTCAAGCACTTGCGTCTGTACCCGCGTCTGTACTAGACCAATACACTGACTCATATTTTTGGAATGTTAACCCAGAAATGTTGAACAGGAGTATCCAGCCTTACCAAACACAATACAAGAAAGAGTGGTTAGCTATTCGAGAGGTTTTGAACAATCAACTCGTTTGGATGCAACTCCCCCTTTGTTATGCAGAACCTGGAGAGTATGGCTATGAAGTGGAGGATTACGGGGAAACAGTTACCGCGCTAACAGACGCGGTATTCTATACCCGTTACCCTGAGTTGAATGGGCGCAAGATAAGACCAGAAGAGACGGCGCTAGTGGAGGAATGGAAAGCTATTACTAGGATGTTCCCGCCCAGCTTGTGTTAGGACGTGATCGCAATTTTCTTGATCAAAAGAGTAGGCAAAACCGACCCCAGCCAACTGGTACTTAACCGATGCTGATGGTGTGTGGACTCTCGGTGTCCAAGGTGGATATCAAGCACCGGGGTGGGAAAATGTCTCCTTTCTTCACAGATGATTGGGTGTATACCAACGGTAACTATGGATATACTTGCGCCTGTTTGGAAGTCACCGTAGATCCTGTTACTTGGCGAGTTAACCAGATCTACGGTGGTCAGCAGATTCCCCTGTCTCGTTGTGAGCAGGACTCAGCACTACCGACTCGCTAACCTCAAAAGTTGGCGACTTGCTGTCGAGCGCGTCTTTACTTGAGATTATCTAATTATCTAAACCTATTAGACCTTTATACTTTAATACTCTTAAGGCATAATACCTAAATACATTTAGATGATAAAACGATGTAATGTTCACCGTCGCGATTTTCAACTTCAAAGGCGGCACCGGGAAAAGCACCACAGCGCTGAACCTGGGAGCCAGTCTCGCCACCTCGAAACGCAAAGTGCTACTCATTGACCTGGATGGGCAACGCACACTCAGCTTTGGTTTGGGCATGGATGGGAAACAACCCACAGCCTTAACCTGGTTGACCCTTCGACTTCCTGGAGGATCAACTGAGGGTGCAGCTTCACCCCTAGAAACTGGAATAAAAAACCTGTGGCTGATTCCCGGTGACTTAGGAATGTTTCAACTTGAAGCCAACTCCGACCTATTTACCCCGGCGCTATCTAAACTGAATGGATTTGATATCTGCTTGATGGATTGCTCCCCCGGTTTGGGTGCAGCATCAGTGCAGGCTATCTTGGCAAGCGATCGCATTCTCGTCCCGGTTATTTGTGAGCCAGCGGTACTCAAGGGACTCTCAGAGGCGGTGCAGCTCATTCGAGAGGAGCGCCCAGACGTACCGATTGACGTGCTGCGAGTCAGATATCGACCCCGGTTGGTGATTACTAAGGAAGCGGATGAGTTATTAACTGAGGCAGCTAGTGAGTTGGGATACCAACTGCTCAAAACGATAGTACCGGATAATATCGCCGTCGCGGAGGCGATCGCCCATGCCTCACCCGTAACCACTTACTCATCACGTTCCTCTGGGGCTAAAGCCTATAAAACCT
The DNA here is from genome assembly GCA_937127375.1 of uncultured Coleofasciculus sp. Classification (GTDB taxonomy): domain Bacteria; phylum Cyanobacteriota; class Cyanobacteriia; order Cyanobacteriales; family Coleofasciculaceae; genus Coleofasciculus. The sequence continues at coordinate 2,551 of CAKZMA010000501.1, forward strand.
TGGCGAAAGAATGTTTGGAGATTTGCAAATGACTAAGAAAAAAATGGGCAGCTTAGGGAGACTCAGCCAGTTTTCCGGGATTAAGCGCCAGGAGGAAGACCCCGCCGTACTTCAAAGCGCAGCGGTAGAACCCAACGTTGAGGAAGTTCCCCCGGTGTCACCCCCCAAAGAGAAGTTAGCCACGATAAACACCAAGATTACTCG
>CAKZMA010000502.1 GCA_937127375.1 uncultured Coleofasciculus sp.
GTAAATAAAATTGAGCTAAATTCAGCAGGTTCAAGAAAGTCTAAACGGGCGCTAACTCCTTCAATTGCTTCCGTATTCCGTACTGCTGACAAATCCACATAATATCGTTCCACATCTGGACCCAGCCGGGGACCCACATCACAAGCCCGAAAAGCTGCTTTCAGGGTGGTAGCGCGGTTGGGAGGGAGTGAAGTCATTGGGTGAATTGAATTAGAATTACGCCCGGAAATGTAGGGGCGCACAGACGTGCGCCCGATTCAATGGTCAAATCTATTCCACCATTTTAGCTGTGCCACGCCACTAGCTTGAGTCAGCGATAGTGATTTTGAGGTAAGGTTAGAAATCAGATGGCAACGGGAGAGCAATAGGCAAAGGACGTTCTGATGAAGCGCATAAATTCGGTGACTTTGGCATTCCTATCGTTAAGTACGGTCGTCTTTTCGACTATCCTATTGTCTGTTGGCGTTATCCAGCCTCAATCCATCGCCCAAGATGCGCCAGTATCTCAAGCGCTGTCTGATTCTGAGGAACAAGAGTTGGAACAGTTGCGGGAGGAACAACGTATCCAAGAACAGGTGCAGGCGGAAGCTAATCGCGCCTTTAGTCGCACCACCACCCTGTTTAATGTCCTCCTGGCGGTTTTAGCGCTGCTGTTAGTTGCGGCGATTGTTGGCTTATTCCTGTTGCGACGGGCGGTAATTCGTGAGGTGGCGGATTTGGTGCGGGCGCATCTGAATGAATTAACCGACTTGGAAGGGAAGATTAATCAAGCGAATCAACAGGTACAAGCGATTCTGGAACGTACCGAAGATTTAGCCAATGATTTGAATCGAGAAGCTGATGACTTCTATGAAGATATTGGCATGAAGCAGAAGGAGTCATCCCAGCTTCTGAGTGAACTCTCGGACTCTCAACAACAAGCACTGCGGGATTTAAATACCCATATTAAAGACGCCCAAAAAGCCCTGGCTAAAACCGATAACGAGTTTTCTGATCATTTATCCCAACTGCGTTCTCAGGTTGAATCGGAACAAACAGATACCCTGGAGAACCTGAAACAATTAAGCGCTAAATTTCCCCCGGAACTGGCGAAATTGCAACAGGATACCCACACCGAAAAAGATCGGGTGGTGGAAAACCTGAAAAATTCAGAAACGGCGTTTAGTAATCAACTGGCGGAACTGTTTAACCAAACCCAAAGCCAACGGGATGGAATTCTCCAGAGTTTAGAACAACTGAGTGCCGAATTTGCCCCAGAACTCTCGAAACTACAACAGGCGGCTCAAGGGGAAAAAGCGGCGATTATCCAGCGCTTGCAAAAAACAGAAACCGAGTTTGGTCAGCAATTAACCCAACTGCAAAACCAGGCACAAAAACAACGGGATAGGATTCTCCAGAACTTAGAAAAACTCCAGAAGGAGTTTACCCCCCAGCTTGACCAAGTGAAAGGGTCACTGGATAATCAAAAAGCGACGATTTTACAGAATTTGCAACAGGCGGAAACCGAGTTTAAACAGCAATTAACCCAACTGCAAACCACCACGAAACAAGAACGGGAGAGTATTCTAGAGAATCTGCAACGCCTCGCCTCAGAGTTCTCGCCCCAATTGACGGAGATTAAAACTGAAGCTGAACAACGGGCGCAACAGCAACAAGCGACAGCGTTTGAGGATGTGGAACGATTACGCAAAGATGTGACACGCCAACTGGAACAATCCCAATCGCAAATTCAAGGAGAGATTGATCAAACCTTGGGCAATTTGACAAAATTGGAACAGGAGGTAACCAGTCAACTTTCAACGACGCAATCGGGGTTACAAGAAAACCGCGACCAAACCCGGCAACGCTTGAGTCAAATCCAAAGCGAGTTTACCAGCCAATTTTCCCAATTCCAGTCGGCGATTCAAGAACGCAAAGATCAGGCATTCCAAAGCCTGGAAAAACTGGAGTCTATGTTAACCGATGAGTTGACAGATATCCAATCTGATGCTAAGCGACAAAAAGAGGAAATCCTGCAAAAGTTGGCAGAGATTACGCCCACGGAAATTGCCGAATCCGCCTTATCTGATGTCCTGCAACAAATCCAACCCCTGACTGAACAACTGGAACGATTGAATGAGAATCATCCAGAGTTTTTCTTGAATGTCAAGGACTATATTAATCAGGGAGATAATTTATTTACCCAAGGTGACTATGAAGAGGCGATCGCCCGGTATGATCAAGCCTTAGAACTACAACCCGATAACTCGAATCTCTGGCATCAGCGCGGTGTCGCCTTGTGGGAATTACAACGCTACCAAGACGCGATCGCATCCTTGGATCGGGGGCTAGAACTCGCCCCCGAAGCCCCGGATACCTGGTACTATCGCGGATTAACTTTGCGAGAATTACAGCGCTATGAAGGGGCGTTAGTGGCGTTCAATAAGGTGATTCAAATCCAGCCTGATGATTACAAAGCATGGCTAAATCGGGGAATGATGCTAGGGAGATTGAAACGCCGGGAAGATGCGATCGCATCCTTTGAGCAGGCGTTGGAAATCAAACCCGATTACCATGAAGCCTGGGTGAATCGGGGCGTGGTACTCGGCGCACTCCAACAACACGAAGAGGCGTATAATTCCTTTGACAAAGCCGTGCAAGTGCAACCGGATGATGGCGTCGCCTGGTTTAATCGCGGCTTAGCCTTGGCGGTATTGGAACGGTATGAAGAGGCGGTAACCTCGTTTGAGAAGGCGATTGAACTGAAACCCGATTCTTATAAGGCTTGGACATATAAGGGTAATATGTTACTCAAGTTAAAACGAGAGCAGGAAGCCTTAGAGAGCTATGATCAGGCATTAGCCATTCAACCCGATTATGCTCCGGCTTTTTATCAGAAAGCCATCGGCTATGCTCACCAACGTCAGGCTCACTTCAGTATCGACAACTTAGAGAAAGCGATCGCCCTGAATCCGGCGTATCGTCAGGAAGCCAGAACTGATTTGGATTTTGACGCGATCGCTCAAGATGATCGCTTCTGGAGATTGATTGAACAATGAAACCTATAGCTGTAGGAGGGGGTTTAGCCACAATTGTAGGGGCGGGTTTAGGGAATCTGTAGGGGCGGGTTTAGGGAATCTGTAGGGGC
>CAKZMA010000503.1 GCA_937127375.1 uncultured Coleofasciculus sp.
GTATCCCGCATTGAAAGGGCGATCGCTTTGTGATCGAGTTGTTCTCCTTCCCCGTCATCGAATGTAATACTATCGTAAACAAGGCATACACCTTGCCTATCGAGTACATAGCGTAAGGTGTCGCCAAAAGACTGGGACAGATTGATCTGACCAATCATCGTTTATTAGCCACCTCCTGACAAGCTTGTACCTGTTCAGATAAATCGTTAACCGTCTTCCTAACCGCTTCACTATGAGGGTTCCGGTTGAATCGCCGGATTAATTTTGAAGCAGCTTTCAAAACTCTCCTCAAGAGCTGTTTAATCTCAATTTCGCTAAGACTGTTTCTCGGCTTTGGGAGCTGGCGATTCAGTCCACAACGCCGCAGATACTCAGATATGGGCAGAGAGACTTGTTTCGCTTTGTGCAGTAAAGCTTCCTTCTCTTCAGTAGATAGTCTAAACTTAATACATTCGGTCTTCCGTCCAGACATTAATCTCTTGTTTAAATTCCAAACCACCCTTTTAGTTTACATAACCCGTCGCGATCGCTTCATCTAGAAAAGGGCAGAAAAATGTGTGAACAATATGACTGCTTGACTGATGAGATAGGGCGAGAAAAAATTGACCAATTGAGCCTTAATGCGGACTAGGAGTTGACTGATGAGGGACTGGTAGTTGACCAATTTTTAGGAAAAAATCGGGGGAGTTTGGGTGTGAGCCGAAGTCCGGTCAAGAGTAATCACCATTTAGTCAACTTTTGTCTACTATAGATCAACTTGAGTTCCCGTCAACTCTTGTACACCTTTAGTCCTTTTGAGGGATAGAGGAATTATCCAAAAGGCTAGGTAATCCAATGGGGGGGTTCCGCTACACTAACTGAAAGCCGTTCTGGAGGTAGGAAAAGTCACTCAATAATGACCAAATCGTATAAATGGCTAAAACTAAAAATCAAGGCAGATCCAGATAGTCTTTTAGGGCAAGTCATCTCCCAACTCCAGCAAGACCCCAGAGGAAGCCGGGAAGTGGTGACTGATTTATTGCTGATGCATTTTTTAGCCAAAGTGTCTTCAGCTAATGGGAATGAAGACAAGCAGGTGTTTGATGTAGCTGTTCAATATGCCGAACGATGTTCAGCCGAAGCGAGAACAGCTATGCGCCTTTTGGGTATTAGTCCCACGATGACAATGATGACAGCCAATTCTTGCCGTCAAGGTAATGGTGGTGGTAGTGATGCGACCTATCTTGAAGAGGAAGAGGAAGAGGAAGAGGAAGAGGAAGGTATCCCCATAAACACTTCATCTGAGAAATTATTTGGAGGGTAATCCAATGCCAAAAACAACAAAAATTGTGTTAGCCGCTGATCCAGGCTCAAGCATCTCGAAGTTCATTTACAAGATTGAAGGAAAATCCCCAATCGCTCTAGCTATGTCTCCAGAGGTGGCTATGGGTGTCTCAGTCGAGAGCGTTGAGGCGATGAAAAAATTATCTATAGGAGGGGGTAATCCAGCAACAGATGCTTGGTTACAAATTCCCAGTGATTCGGCAGAAGCGGTTATCGTTGGGCATCTGGCACGAACCCAGTATCAGGGAAATGCTCGGTTGGATCTTCTTAAATATGAAGTAATCATCCCCAAGTTTTTAGCGGCGATTGGTGTAATCGTTCAACAGCATAATTTAAGTGGAAGGCTTTCTGTATCTTTTTCCTGTTTGCTGCCCTTCGGGGAATACGCTAACAAAGATGACCTCAAATCTCATCCGTTCTCAGGGAGAGGAGAATGTCCATAAAGAGGGTGAGTCAATCATCAAAGCTATTAATACGGCTAGAGCAGAACATTGGCGATCGCTAAAAAACTGGTTGGACGAAGTTGTGCCTTCCACTTATTCTCAATGCTTGCTAATTGGTGGAGTGGCGCAGTATTTCAGGAACGAGCTAGAGGAGTATTTTGGCGATAAAGCGCAATACTCCGACCGGATGATTAGCCAAATCAAGGAAGTTTTTCCGGATTTAGACCAAGGTTTAGTCTCTCGATTCTTGGATGTGTTTGCACTGTATGCAGACATCGATCCGGAGTTTGAGCCTCCAGTTCCTAAGCTTGAGAGACAGCAAAAGCAGGAGCAGGATAGGCTTCGAGAACAATTTGCTATCCGTGGCTAAATCGGGTCAAGGGGTTCGACATCTAGTTGTTGAGGCAAGCGTAGTATGTTGTACTGGAAAGAGCGTTTGGTGACATTAGTGACCTTGTGCATCTAATTCTTGAAAGACGTTCCTGGCAACAACCATGGCATTAATCGCCTTGGGAAATCCCGCATAAACTGACATTTTGGTAATCAGTTCGATGATTTCCTGACGAGTACAGCCAACATTTAATGCACCTTGAATGTGAAATTTTAGCTGGGGTTGGGCATCACCTAGTACAGTGAGAGCAGGGCTGTTTCATTCTATTACCGTGTAGCACCAAGAGCAGAAACTGGGCGATCGCTACGGCTCTCCGAAATGGAAGTACAGGTTAGACTGGTAGTTTCTTGTCCTGTGGGCGATTTATTAAGAAAAGTTCATAATTAAATTCTTCTGGGATTTCACTAGGCGGCGTTGTTTGTCCAATATCATAGGATGTAAAAAGAATAGGGATTACTTGAGTTTCTCGTATAGGAGTCCAAAGCTTTATATAATTATTCCAACCGGATGAATATTGAAAGGTTTCACAGAAAGCCTGAAAATTTATTGGGAATGTGTCTAATGAAGGGGTAACGCACAGAGCTGTATAGTTTTCTTCAGGACAATCCTCTTTAACTTTAGACATAGTTTCCGATAAGATATCAGAAACTATGCTAGGAGAATGGTTAAATAGTGCAAAGAAACGTTTTTTAGTCTGGGTGAGGATTTGCTCTTGTGATTTGCTTCGCTGTCTTTGTTTTCTTTTTTTTGCCTTTCCCATTTTAAGTTTCCTTGACTTAGATTTAGATAGAGTATCAGTCCAGTCCAATGCCAAAAAGCGTAGGGATGCTCCCGATGGGATACGTTCTTTGTGAACAGGCTGGTGCGATCGCACTCCTGAACTCCCTGAGCGGATTAAGATTCCAATTGGATAACCTCT
>CAKZMA010000504.1 GCA_937127375.1 uncultured Coleofasciculus sp.
TTAGTGGTAAAACCCGCCCCTACAAAAGATGTTTCATCGGAACGTCTCTGCTTCCTCAGTTTCCTCTGCTGCCCCAACTCCCCCTGTCTTCCACCCTTGGCTCGATTAAGCAGATAGTGCCATCTCTTGTTCGGTTTGAATCGGTAGCGTAATTGCAAATTCGGTTCCTTTCTCAGGTTCAGAGGTGACTTCAATTTTACCCTGGTGTTTTTTCACAATCTGGTAACAAATAGCTAATCCCATCCCTGTGCCTTTGCCTACAGCCTTGGTGGTGAAAAAGGGATCGAATATCCGGTCTTTAATTTCCCCTGGAATCGCTGCACCATTGTTCCAAACTGACAGGCGAATCCAACGATTATCGATGGTTTCACTACGAATGACGATTGTCGGTATAGCTTTACCCTGAACCTCTTCTAAGGCGTCAATGGCATTGCTGATAATGTTGATAAACGCCTGATTGAGTTGAGCCGGATAACAATCAATTCGCGGTAATTGACTGTACTTTTTGACCAGATTAATATTGGGCTGGAGGCGATGACCGACAAGCAAGAGGGTATTCTCTAGTCCTTCATGAATATCTGCCTGTTTCAACTGCGCTTCATCCAGACGACAGAAGTTTCGCAAAGATAAGACAACTTCCTGGATTCGTTCAGCCCCACTTTTTAAGGATGACAGCATTTTTGGCATATCGGCGATGAGGAAATCTAAATCCATCGCTTCGCTTTGTTCTTGAATCGCGGCGTTAGGCTGAGGATACTCTTGCCGATACAGTTCTAGCAAGATCAGTAAGTCGTTAATCGATCGCTTGGCATAATCTAGATTGCCGTAGATAAAGTTAATTGGATTATTAATTTCATGGGCAATCCCTGCTACCATCTGTCCTAAACTGGACATTTTTTCATGTTGAATCAGTTGGGCTTGGCTGTGTTGGAGTTCTCGCAGCGCTTGCGTCAATTCTTGCGTTCGTTCATCGACGCGCTGTTCTAAGGTTTGACGCGCTTGTGTCAATTCTTGGGTTGAGTCATCTACCCATTGGACAAGCTGATTGAGAGATGTGGCTAATGAACCGACTTCATCGTTGGCGGTGACGGGAGTACGAATCTCCAGATTGGACTCTTTGACGATCGCACTAGCAACGTGAGTTACTGTTTCGATAGGATGCGCGATCGCACGGCTGGTAATCGTGGCTAAGAGTACCGCGATACCTACCGATAGCAGCAAACTACTTACCATGATTCGCAGGCGTAAGGCTTCTGCTTGTGCTAGTTGTTGATGTACCTGAGACTGTTGCGTTTCGGCATTAGTTTTGGCATCCTCTACATGGTGGGATAGGTGATTGAACTCAGCCATCACTTGGCTGGTAGAGGGGTGATGCAGTGCCTGTAAGAGTTCTTGTTGTATCGCAGTAACCTCTTCTGGCTTCAGGTTCTCCGATTTACTGATCTGCCAGAGTGATTCAATCACCTGATTGTAGGCGTCTATATTCGCTTCATACTCCTGAAGCAGATGATGTAATTCAGCCGTGTTTATGTCTAAGCCATCGGGATAGTCTTGGATGAAGATGTCTAACTCAGAGAGTAGGCGTTTCATCCGATCCACATTGGCTAAATACTGATTCTTTTGGGCGTCAATCTGGCTAGGGTTCACCGAAACTGTGAGTAGTTCTTGCGGATGCGATCGCACAGCTAATGTCGCATTTTCCAGGTTGCTGAGGAGATGGTGCTGCTGATCCGCAACCCGTTCTTGTTGTTGGGCTTGGTCTTGGTAATAATTACCTAGAATTAATCCTCCAGTTGTTCCCAGAATGGATATGCCGATCGCCAAGGCGTAGCCGTAACCAATTTTCTGAGATATGCTGAGGTTGCGAATCCCTTCTTTGATCCAGGTGAAAGGGGAAATCTCGGATAAATTCTTATTCAGATTTAATGGGTTTTGCTGACCCATTAAGGTATTTTGGGGAGAGACTGGGGGATATCGGGAATTGGAAAAAAGCATAAGATAAGCCAAAAAGTGAGATAGATCGTAAGGTTTCCAGGGGAAGTGATGCATGATTTGCGAGAAAGGATTGAATTAGCTAATCGGTATGATTGTTAACAAAAATACTTGAAGCTTGCGATAATTAGTCGATGGAAAATTCAGTTTACCTCTGTTCATCAATATACATTACCTTTTTACACCCTCTATCTATTAATTGTAGGAATAAAATGATAAAGTTTTTAACAAGTTTTTATTTAAAATTGTCTAAACAAATAAAGTTAGAGTAAAGATTAAAGCACAGAAGCAGGAAAAAGGAATTCCGCTCTAGGGCTATCAATGGATGGAATCGGCTACCAGTAAGAATTAGAGCGACAATGACAGAGTTGTAGCGGTCTGCCCAAATCATAAAGTAATGTGAAGATATTTCATAAAATCCATCAATTAATTAAAAAATATTAAAAACGTCCTGATTAGACTGGAAGTAAGCCCAGACATTTGTTATTTCAAGACTGTAGGGTGGGCAATGCCCACCTTGCCCTCATCAATAGGATTTGCATCCTCAAATTGCGTAAGTTCTATCTTTTTGATGGGCAAGGAAGGAAGCACATTAGTGTTGTGATTTGGATCATCCCAATTCGCCAAAATGATTGGTAATAGGAATATTTTTATCGCAGGAATCGATATAAATTTATACCTAGAAAGGGTGGAGATAACTTAGTTAACCGTCGAAGCCAAATTGTAGGGGTTCGGCATACCTAATTTGATGGATTAGTCGCACGCTTTTGTTGTTTCCCCCTCATCCCCTAACCCCTTCTCCCACCGGGGGAGAAGGGGAACCATCACTCTCAGAGCTAAGCTGTTTGGCATTTACAGCTTTGCGCTCTCCATAAAGTACAGTAGATCAAAGTCCCCCTTCAGATCCCCCTCCCGTCCCCCTTCAG
>CAKZMA010000505.1 GCA_937127375.1 uncultured Coleofasciculus sp.
AGAATAAACGGCGACCAAACCCCTGGATGATTATAATTGACATTAGAAATCATCTTTAGCTGCGCTTGTCTTAACGCTTCTGCCCGGGTGATATCCGGTTGGCGCAGTTGACTATAAAATTCGGCAATCAGTGGTACAGTTGCTTCATCATTGATATACCACAACGTCGCTACCGCACTCTCAACACCCGCTCGAACAGCGACACCCGCAATTCCTAAGGCAGAACGATTGTTGCCTGTCGCCGTTTGGCAAGCACTCAAGGTGAGCAATTTCACCGCTTCTCGACGACCGCGAGAACGCAATAGATTGTCGAGTTCTTCAATACTAATTTGTTGATCATAACCCAGGATAAAGGTACTCTGGGAATCAACACCAAATTTGCCATGGGTTGCCATGTGAACCACGGGAAAATTTTTGCGTCGTAGTTTGTCTTGCAAGTTCGAGAATGTAAATTCCTGATCAATTAACTCTGTCCCGCCTAAGATTTCTTCAACCACCTTTAACTCAGCTTCTACATTCGTCAGGGGGGCAAAGGGAGGTTTGGCAACAGTTAAACCCAGGCTCAGCGCTCTCAACTGATTGCGATCTAACGGTTGGCTGGTGGTCAATGACAGACTAGGAGTAATCGCAATGGGATACTTCTCAATCAAAAAGTTTTGACCATCGTGCAGCGCACTCATGGGTATCTGACGCAAGACGCCATCGTTGATGAAGACTAATGTCTTGGGTTGTATGACGGCTAAATCCGCTTCCATGGGACGAATCAGCCGATTATAAATTTCTTTTGCTTGGGGGATATACTGCTCCGTGGTGCGTAGTTCCAGGAAGTAGCGTAGCTGCTCAATCTCGGCTTCCATCTCTTCCTTACTGATGGGGATAGGATAGTTTTTCAGGGAACCATCGGGCGATCGCAGGATCATTTCGGTGCGATCGTTCAAAATGATTGAATAGATGACAGCAGCATTGGCATCCGCTAACCCTTCCTCATTTTGAGCTTTGTCTTTGGCGACTTGCACGCATTCATCGCCGAAAAAGTTTTCCAACTCTGCCAGTTTGAGCAGTTCGACGATATCGAGCACCTCTTTCAGGGGTGAAACCGTTTCCTGAGAGTTGACTTCGCTCAAATCACTACTGGAAGCATTGAGGAGCAAATCAATTAATTCTCGATAAATGGGTTCAACCTGTTCCCGGAAATCCAGTTGTAATTCTTTATTGGTGACTAAATCGCCGCGAATATTTTGCAACGTCGCGATCGCCCCTTCATAAGCAGAAATGGCTGAGGCGATGTTACCTCTGGCTTTCAGCATCCGCCCCGCTTGCCATTGCCAGCGATATAAACTATCAGAGGATTGAATTTGCTGGGCGCTAAATTCAGCTTGGCGGGTTAAATTCATCGCTGTGCTGTAGTCTCCGGCTGATTCATACACCTGTCCTAAGCTCCCTAGGGCAAAGGATTGGGCTTTGGCATCGCCTATTTTTTGGGCTACCGTTAAAGCTTGGGTTAAAAGCTGGATCGACTCCTGAGTTGAAGCCTCTGACTCGATCCGTTGGAAACTCTCAGCTAGGTGAATCAGGGTATAGGCTTTCTGTCGTGAATCAGGTATTCCAGGGAGGAGTTCTCTGACTCGTTGCCAATTGCTCTGAAGAAATGCCTGATCGCCCTCACTCAAGGGTTCGGCTGAATTGTCAGCGACATTGGCGGAATGACGACTAATCACCCAGCGATTTAAATTCATTAAGGCTTTAATTTCGGTCAAACTTCCTAAAGCTTGCGCCGTTTCCAGACTTTGCTCAAAGAATAGTCTGGCTTGTGTCCAATCTTGAAGCGCCTCTTGGGTTAAGCGTGTCGCTTGTTCAACATCTCCTTCTAACTCAGCCACCTGCGCCTGATAACTTGATCGGCTGGCTCTGCTGACATAGACATTCCCCACGTTATTTAAAGCCGTAGCGATAAAACTGTTATTATTCAATGCGCGGGCAATTTTGAGGCTCTGTTTGTGGGCGGAAATTGCCTGATCATAGTTGCCTAAACTCCAGTGGGCATTGCCTAAAGCGCCTTGAGCGGCAGCTTCTGCTAAGGGATCTTGGTATTCAGTGGCGAGTTCAATGGCTGACTCTAAGAGGGTAATCGCTCGCGGATGCTGTCCCAAATCATTGTAGGCTTGGGCTTGTTCCGTTAATAGCCCAGCAATCTGTTTTTGGTTGTCTGCATCTTGTGAAGCCTGGTAAATTTCGATCGCCTTTTGCCAGTGCGCGATCGCCTGAGCCAATTCTCCCGTTTGCCGATAGGCTAAAGCCAGGTTATTGTGAACAATTGCTCGATCATTTTCGTCGGTAATTTGAGGTAAGGCTTGTTCCCATAAGTTAATGGCTTGGGAAAATTCTCCGATTTGATAGGATGCAATTCCCTTGGACACGAGCTGTTTTTCAGAAGCCGGTGTGAGCAATTGCTGCTGTTGAATTTCTGTGGCGGGTTCGGCTTGCCCAGTAGACCAGGGATGAAAGCTGATACAAAAGACAAGGCTGGCTAAGGATAATCCAATAAATCGACGCCAAAACTGCCAACCGTGGGACATTTTTCGGAACAATGATAACAATTAACTCTATTTTATAAGATTTTGATCTGAACTGGGGAGTCTGAATTTAAGGGTTTTTGGGTTTCTCAACGGATAAAAACAGGGGACAAAGCGTCTCCTAAGCTGCTACTATATTGTATTTCTTCCGGTCACTGATGCTGAAAGTAGAACAAGAAATAAAAGAATATTACCGAGTATGAATGCTATGGGGGATCAATTGAGGTTTTGGCTCACTAAATGCTTGATAGCGATCGTCAGAATAATTAGGACAGGATTAACGGCTCTGACAACCCGATACTCGAATCAACCGTTTATTCTCTGCTGCTTACCCTCTCCCTTTTGCGATCAACAGTCCGGGGTTTCTCTACATCCTTGTCAACTGATGAGCTGGGCGCTACTGTTCTATGTTTAAATGCTTGATTTGGGCTTTAAATTTGGCGTATTTGAGCTGGAGTTGTACCACCTTAGCTCAAGACTTGCCATCGATGAGCCAAACGACTCCAGAGATTCCACCGGGAATCCTGGAACCCACTCGTCCAAATCTGCCTTCTTTGCCGACGACGCCCCCAGAGACGCCTCCATCACTTCCCCCCCTCACACCCACCCCAGAACCCTTTCTGACGCCATCACCCGATGTGGAGGTTAATGTCACGGTTGAACGAGTTGAGGTATTAGGGAGTACGGTTTTTTCTTCAGAACAATTGCAAGATGCTGTTGCATCCTTTATTGGTCAAAATGCTTCCTTTGAAGAACTCTTAGCGATTCGCACGGCGATTACCGAGTTATATACAGACAATGGCTACACCACTTCCGGTGCATTTCTCCCGTCTCAGGATATTACCGATGGTGTGGTGAGCATTCAGGTGGTTGAAGGGAGCCTCGAACGCATTGAGATTCAAGGATTAGAACGTTTGCAGGATGATTACGTGCGATCGCGGATTCAGTTGGCGACGCAAACCCCGGTGAATATTCGTCGCTTGGAGGAGGCGCTGCAACTGCTGCAACTTGATCCGGTACTGGATCAAATTCAAGCCGAGTTATCGGCGGGAACCATGGCTGGAACCAGTGTGTTAACCCTAGAGATAGAAGAGGCAAAACCTTGGGCGAGTTCTGTGACTATAGAGAATCGAGACTCTCCCAGTGTCGGTTCCTTGGGGGGAACGGTGAGGGTAGAGAATCGGAATCTATTGGGATTAGGCGATCGCATAAGTGCCGATTATGGCATAACCGAAGGTGTCGATCAGTATAGTCTGAGTTATGAAATTCCCCTCAATCCCAGGGATGGTATGTTAAGTCTCAGCTACAACCGTAGCGATAGTGATATTGTTGAAGATCCGTTTTCGGTCTTAGATATTAACTCCAACTCAGAAACCTTTTCCGTGGGGTTTCGCCAACCGATTGTTCATACGCCAACGAGTGACTTTGCCTTGTCCTTGTCTCTGGATTTGCGTCAAAGCAAAACTTTTGTCCTAGATGATATCCCATTTTCCTTTTCCCTCGGACCCGAAGATGGGGAATCGAAAGTAACCGTGGTGCGGTTTAGTCAAGACTGGCTCAACCGTTCTACTGATCGCGTCTTAGCCGCGCGATCGCAGTTTAGTTTTGGCTTAGATGCTTTTGACGCCACCATCAATGATACGGGTACTGATGGGCGGTTTATGAGCTGGGTGGGACAGTTTCAGTGGGTGCAGGCTTTAGGGGCTGATAGTATTATTATCGCTCGCGCTGGAGCGCAACTCTCTAATGATTCTCTCTTACCGCTAGAACAGTTCAATATTGGCGGAATTGATACAGTGCGAGGGTATCGCCAAAATCAGCGTGTGGCTGACAATGGAATTGTTGGTTCCGTGGAAGTTCGTTTCCCGATTATCAGTCAACCGGAGGGAATTGGCACGGTTCAAGTTGCTCCTTTTTTCGATATTGGCACCGTTTGGAACCACGAGGATGAGGTTACTAATCCTAACACCTTAGCCAGTCTTGGGTTAGGGCTGTTGTGGCAACGCGATCCGTCGTGGTCAGCACAACTGTATTGGGGAATTCCCCTCAATAGCGTTGAGGATGAAGGCGGTTCTCTACAAGATAATGGAATTACCTTTTCTATTCTTTTTCAGCCTTTTTAGGCGATCGATAACAGTGGAATATAATATCCGGTAAAATCACCATGACTCCTGATTCCGGATTGATTAACGTCGCCACAGATCAGCGATAAAGCGATAGAATATGAAGATGATAAACGGAAAGCTTAAGCCGAAACTCCAGATAAAGATGGGTGAGGATAAAAACGAAAAATCGGCGTAGGATTTCGGCTGGGGTTGTTGTACAGAAATTGCGGTAGCGCTTAAGCCGCTAATCCCCAGCACAATCCCAGCTAAGGCGATGGTATTATTGAGAGCGCGATCGCTCTTGGTTTGCTCTTCGGCTGGGAGAACTTCAGTAAGAAAGAATGTATCGCTCAGAGTAAAAGCAATAGACAATAATTTTTTGACTTTTTCCAAAAATTAACAAGAAATGGGTTTGTTTTGTGGTAAAAAAGAGCGGTCTATGTTTATTCCAGTCAACCGCTCAATCAATAATGCTACCCAAATTCTATCACAGTTAGCAAGAAGCCAGAGACGATACAGCAATTTCTGGATTGGTCTTTATTGATTGACTTGGACTATTGGATGGGATTTTTGGACACGACTCAAATAGGATTGCTATATTACTGTTCAATACATTATGATATGTCTCTAAGCCACTTCCATTTTACATCCCTCTTGCTCCCCTCTCCCCAGAGTGGGAGAGGGGCTGGGGGTGAGGGGTTTTAGTTAACATCAATATCACGAATACCC
>CAKZMA010000506.1 GCA_937127375.1 uncultured Coleofasciculus sp.
TCAACGGCAATGGTGCGATCGGTGATACCAATATCAAAGCCGATACCCAACCTGCCGTTCCGGCGATGTAGTCCTTGACTGGGGTAGGTTGGTTATTTGTCTTATATCTTATGAACGATAACTCGAAACCAGCCTACCCTAGTCCAAATAATTAACAAGTAAAGAGGAGTGAAGATTATGTCATCAGCCAGCGCCCAAAAGGCTGTCTCGGAAAAAACTAAAGCGAAGAAGAAAGAACATCCCAGTGGTGACAAACGCTTTAAAGTGTTAGACATCACTATGAAACGGGCGCAGAATCGTCCAGATGCTTTAATTGAAGTTCTCCATAAGGCACAGGAAGCCTTTGGTTACTTAGAAGAAGATGTCCTCATCTACGTTGCACGCGGACTCAAACTTCCCCTCAGTCGAGTCTATGGTGTAGCAACGTTTTATCATTTATTTTCCCTTAAACCCAGTGGGGCGCATACTTGCGTCGTTTGCTTAGGAACAGCCTGTTATGTCAAAGGGGCGGGGGTGCTGCTGGATAAGCTAGCTGAAGAAGCCCATGTTCAGCAAGGCGAGACAACCGCTGATGGCAAGATGTCTCTAGTCACCGCCCGTTGTATCGGGGCTTGTGGGTTAGCACCCGCTGCTGTTTTTGATGGCAAAGTGATGGGGAAACAAACCCCAGAATCAATCATGGACAATGTCAAAGAATGGCTGGAATAGTCTGATGTCATTGGATTGATGCATAAGGGGAAAGACTCAGGATTTATTATTAAGGAATAACCCTATGGAACTAGCTGAACTTCTGGAAATTGCCGAAAAAGAACAGGCGAGTCGGAAACCGATTCGGGTTCATTGTTGTACAGCAGCGGGCTGTGCCTCCTCAAACTCTGAGCAAGTGAAAAAGAGTTTAGATGAGGCGCTAAAAGCGACGGATTTACACAATACCGTGGAAGTCTGTAGCGTGGGTTGCATGAAGTTTTGTGGTCGAGGTCCCTTGGTGGAAATTGAGTCGAAGGGACTTCTTTATGAACAGGTGACACCTGAACAGGCTCCCGCAATTGTGGCGGCGATGAATGGGGGAAGTCAGGATGACTCGGATGGCTTGATTCCCCTCGATCCTCAGCATCCCTTTTTTACGTTACAACAGCCAATTGTGCTGGAAAACAGTGGCAAAATTAATCCAGAACGGATTGAAGAATATATTGCCGTTGGTGGGTATCAAAACCTGTATAAAGTTCTCCACGACATGACCCCCGAAGAGGTGGTGGATGAAATTACTCAAAGTGGATTACGGGGACGCGGCGGCGGTGGTTATCCCACGGGATTGAAGTGGGCAACTGTAGCGAAGATGCCTGGGGATCAGAAGTATGTGATCTGTAATGCAGATGAGGGAGATCCCGGTGCATTTATGGATCGATCGGTCTTAGAAAGTGACCCCCATCGGATTATTGAAGGGATGGCGATCGCCGGGTATGCGGTTGGTGCGAATCACGGCTATATTTACGTCCGGGCGGAATATCCGTTGGCGATTAAACACCTGCAAAAAGCGATTACCCAAGCCAAGAAATATGGGTTGATGGGATCTCAGATCTTTGATTCTCCCTTTGACTTTAAAATTGACATCCGCGTTGGTGCGGGTGCCTTTGTCTGTGGTGAAGAAACTGCCCTAATTGCTTCCGTTGAAGGGGGACGAGGAATGCCGCGTCCTCGCCCTCCCTACCCCGCCCAGTCGGGATTGTGGGGATGTCCGACGCTGATTAATAATGTGGAAACCTTTGCCAATATTTCCGCGATCATCCGCGAAGGGGCAGATTGGTATGCCAGTATCGGTACGGAAAAGAGCAAAGGAACCAAAGTATTTGCCCTGACGGGTAAAGTCCGCAACACGGGCTTAATTGAAGTGCCAATGGGGATCAGCCTGCGTCAAATTGTGGAAGAGATGGGCGGCGGTACGCCTTTGGGGGAAGTGAAAGCGGTGCAAACTGGAGGTCCTTCTGGGGGATGTGTACCTGCCAACTTATTTGACACCCCAGTTGAATACGATTCCCTAATTAAATTAGGCACAATGATGGGGTCTGGTGGCATGATTGTCATGGACACGGAAACCAGCATGGTTGATGTGGCGCAATTCTACATGGAATTTTGTCGCGGTGAGTCCTGTGGTAAATGCATTCCCTGTCGGGCTGGTACCATGCAAATGTATCAGATGTTGACCAAGATCCTCAATGGACAAGCAACAATGGCGGATCTGGAAAAATTAGAACAACTCTGTGGTATGGTCAAAGCCACGAGCTTATGTGGTTTAGGTCAAACCGCACCGAATCCGGTGATGAGTACGCTGCGTTATTTCCGGGATGAATATCTGACCCTGTTGCAAGATAGCCCGAATGGAAAGGTGGCGGTGAAGTCATAAGCCTTTCCGGGAAGATCATGAAGGGTCAATTGTAGGCGCAATTGTAGGCGCAATTGTAGGGGCGGGTTTAGCCACTCAATTCAAATATTCACCGATAAAGGAACAACAAAACCCGCCCAGCCTCACCCATAAATGAACAACAAAACCCGTAAGTTTGTTGGCGAATGACAAAAGACAAACGATAAAGGACGAAATACGATATGTCAGTAAAAACATTGACGATTGATGGTGTTGATATCGCCGTTGAAGAAGGAACGACGATTCTCAAAGCGGCAGAAGAAGCAGGTGTCCATATTCCGACGTTATGTCACCTGGAAGGTGTTTCTGATGTTGGCGCTTGTCGATTGTGTTTAGTGGAAATTGCTGGGCTTAATAAGCTGTTACCCGCTTGTGTTACTCAGGTAGCAGAAGGGATGAAGATTTCCACTCACAGCGAACAACTGCAAGAGTATCGCCGTATGATTGTGGAGATGCTGTTTGCAGAAGGCAATCATGTCTGTGCCGTTTGTGTGGCAAATGGTCATTGTGAACTGCAAGATGTGGCGATTGAAGTGGGAATGGATCACTCTCGTTTCCCCTACCGCTTCCCGAATCGGGAGATTGATGTCTCCCACGATCGCTTCGGCATTGATCACAACCGTTGCATTATGTGTACCCGTTGTGTGCGGGTTTGTGATGAAATTGAAGGCGCCCATGTTTGGGATGTCGCTAATCGCGGTGCTGCTTCTCGTGTGATTACAGGGTTGGATCAGCCTTGGTCTGAGGTGGAGGCTTGTACCTCTTGCGGAAAATGTGTGGATGCTTGTCCTACGGGTTCGATTTTCCGGAAAGGGTCTACCGTTGCAGAAATGGAACGCGATAAAACTAAATTGGAGTTTCTGGTTACTGCACGCGAAGACAAGCAATGGACGCGGTGATGGGAATTAGGGAGATAGGGGAGATGAGGGAGATAGGGAAGATGGGGGAGATAGCTCAAAACTCTACCTTACCTATTCCCTATTCCCTATTCCCTATTCCCTGACAAAGGACAAATGACAAAGGACAAATGACCACTATTTAATCATCACATCATTAATTGAGGGAAACATCAATCATGGCAAAGATAAAATTAGCAACAGTATGGTTGGCAGGTTGTTCAGGCTGTCATATGTCGTTTCTGGATCTGGATGAATGGCTGCTTGAACTGGCTAAACACGTCGATGTCGTGTATAGTCCAGTCGGTTCTGACCTGAAAGACTATCCCGAAAATGTTGATGTTTGTTTAGTCGAAGGAGCGATCGCCAATGAAGAAAATTTAGAGTTAATTCGTAAGGTCAGAGAACGGACAAAGTTATTGATTTCCTTTGGGGATTGTGCTGTAACGGCGAATGTTCCCGCTATGCGAAATATGTTGGGAGGAACTGAACCTGTTCTCAAGCGTTGTTATTTGGAATTGGGGGATGCGAATAATCAGTTACCCAATTTTCCGGGAATTGTACCGGAATTATTAGATCGGGTACGCCCTGTACATGAAGTGGTTCAGGTCGATTTATTTATGCCGGGATGTCCTCCTTCAGCCGATCGCATTCAAGCTACCGTTGAACCATTACTGCGGGGTGAACAACCTGTGATGGAAGGACGCTCAATGATTAAGTTTGGATAGTCATTGGTCATTGGTCATTGGTCATTGGTCATTGGTCATTGGTCATTGGTCA
>CAKZMA010000507.1 GCA_937127375.1 uncultured Coleofasciculus sp.
TATGACATAAACAAATGACATAAACAAATAACGAATGCGGATTCTACTCGTAGAAGATGATGAACTGTTCCGCTTAGGACTATCGACGCGATTGCAGCAAGAACCAGGATTAGAAATTGTGGCAGAGGCGGTAGATGGCGAGACGGCGGTGGAATTAACCAATCAGTATTTACCCGATGTTGTACTGTTGGATGTGGGACTACCCGGACTTGGTGGTGTGGAAGCCTGTCGTCAAATTAAGCAGCAGCACCCAGAATTACCGATTTTAGTTTTAACCTCTCATTCCCAGAAACCTCTAATTGAGCGGCTAATTGCAGCGGGGGCTTCTGGATACTGTCTCAAAGGCATTGAAGCAGAAGTATTAATCCTAGCACTGCGTTCTGTGGCGGTGGGGGCGTCATGGTGGGACAAAACCAGTACCCATGAAATTCGCGCCGCTGTGGGAGAACAGACTCCGGAGGTTGCCCAATATACAGATGAATCGTCCGCCAATCCTCTGACTCAGCGGGAACAGGAAATTCTGGCGCTGATTGCGGCGGGTAAGAGTAATCAAGAAATTGGGGAACTCCTACATATTGCCACAGGGACAGTCAGGGTTCATGTTCATGCCATTTTACAAAAACTGGACGTGCGCGATCGCACTCAAGCCGCTGTTCTGGCGATTCAAAAAGGATTGGTGAAAACGTAACGGTTCTAGCATTCGAGAACTGTAGAGACGTTGCATGCAACGTCTCTACGAGGTTTTACTGAACTGGACTTAACTCCCGTTCTTTCACCGCATCGGGATTGGCTTCAGGGGTATCTTCCTCCGAGGGTGGCACCACTTGCCAGAATTTACCGATGAAGTCCGACCAATTTGCCAGAATTGTCTTGGCTTTAGCACTTCCGGTGCGGTCAACATGGGCTTGTATCAGGGCTTTTAACTGCTGTTCCCCAGCCGATGTCGTCACCCGTTGAATCTTAACAATTTCGGGGTTGACTTTTGCCGGGAAGTTCCCATCTTCATCTAAGAAGTAGGCTAACCCGCCCGTCATCCCCGCACCGACATTGCGCCCAACATGACCTAAAACCACAATTACACCGCCTGTCATGTATTCACAGCAGTGATCACCAGCCCCTTCAATCACCGCTTGACCTTTAGAATTGCGGACGCCGAATCGTTCACCCGCCCAGCCATTGGCAAATAACGTACCGCCTGTGGCACCGTAGAGGCAGGTATTGCCGACAATTACGTTTTCGGCGGGGTTGTAGGTTGCATCAGTGGGAGGCGTGATGATAATTTCACCCCCATGCATTCCTTTACCCACATAATCATTGGCTTCCCCAACCAGGTTGAGGGTGATTCCGGGCAAATTAAACGCACCAAAGCTTTGTCCGGCTGCACCTTTGAAGTTGAGGGTAATTTGCCCTTCAAAGCCAGTATTGCCGTATTTTTTGGCGATCGCACCGGCTAAACGTGCGCCAACCCCTCGGTCTGTATTCAAAACGGCTACGTCTTTGGTGAGTGAGGTTTGGTTGGTAATGCAGGCTTGAATCTCTGGATCAGCCAGGAGTTGATCATCAAGAACGGGTCCATTACTGTGAACCACCTCATGGTTGAGGAAAGACCGATCGCGACTTGTATCCGGTAAATCGGTTAAGCATTTCACCGATACCGTGGATGTCTTGGTTAACGCGATATCCTCACGTTGCTGCAATAAATCCGCCCGACCAATTACCTCGTCTAACTTACGATACCCTAACCGTGCCAGGAGCGATCGCACTTCTTCGGCGACAAAGTAGAAAAAGTTGACCACATGATCCGGGATTCCGCTAAACCGCTTCCGCAAATGATCTTGCTGTGTCGCCACCCCAACCGGACAGTTATTGGTGTGACAAATCCGCGCCATGATACAGCCTTCAGCAATCATCGACACCGAACCAAAGCCATATTCTTCCGCGCCCATTAACGCCGCCATCACGACATCCCAGCCAGTTTTGAAGCCACCATCTGCCCGTAAAATCACGCGATCGCGCAGTTGATTCGTCATCAGCGCCCGATGGACTTCGGTAACCCCTAACTCCCAAGATACGCCCGCGTGTTTAATCGAACTTAAGGGAGATGCGCCTGTTCCGCCATCATGACCGGAAATTTGGATCACATCAGCATTTGCCTTCGCCACCCCTGCGGCGATCGTACCAATGCCAATTTCCGCCACTAATTTTACCGACACCTTCGCCTCTGGATTAATTTGATGCAGGTCAAAAATTAACTGGGCGAGGTCTTCAATGGAATAGATATCGTGGTGGGGGGGTGGTGAAATCAACGGTACACCGGCTTTAGACCGCCGCAACATGGCAATATAAGGACTTACCTTTTTCCCTGGTAACTGTCCCCCTTCTCCGGGTTTCGCACCTTGGGCGATTTTAATTTCCAATTGTTTGCCACTCATCAGGTACTCTGGCGTCACCCCAAAGCGCCCGGATGCGACTTGCTTCGTGGCGGAACTGGCGGTATCTCCATTCCGCAGTCCTTTAAGATGGGGTAATGTGGGCGAATTCCCCTGATTATCCACATCATCCAAGACTTTAAACCGAACGGGGTCTTCTCCCCCTTCACCAGAATTTGACTTCCCGCCAATCCGATTCATGGCAATTGCCAAGGTTTCATGTGCCTCTCGTGACAAGGAACCCAAAGACATGGCACCGGTACAGAAACGCTGAACAATCTCCGCCACAGGTTCGACTTCTTCGATCGGAATCGGGGCGCGATCGCTGTTGAAGTCTAACAAATCCCGTAACGCCGTGACCGGGCGGTCTTCCAGGTATTTTTTATAGACATCATAGTGGTCATAAGCGGTCTTTCCGTTGTCAGTTTTGCCGTTTCCGTTTTTAACCGACGCATCTTGTCCATTAAACGACGCCACGGCTTTATGCAATGCCTTTGCCATCTCCGGGCTATTCATGTGATATTCCCCACCGGGACGGTATTGAATAAAGCCAAAGTTTTCCAGTTTCTTACCCGTCAACTCCGGGAACGCCCGTTGATGGAAAGCAATCACTTCCTGTGCCAATTCTGCCAGATTCAAACCACCCAAACGGGAGGTTGTACCCCGGAAGGCTAAATCTAGTACCTCTGCACCAATTCCCAATGCCTCAAAAATCTGCGCCCCTTGGTAAGACGAGAGTAGAGAAATCCCCATCTTTGACAGGATTTTCAATAACCCAGCTTCCACCGCCTTACGGTAATTTTTCTGTGCCGCTTCAATAGTTAAGGGTTCAATTTTACCCCGATCCATCAATTTCTGCGTTTTGGGATTCGACCACCACTGACGCACCGATTCCAATGCCAAATAGGGATGAATTGCCGAAGCCCCATAGCCAATTAAACAAGCAAAATGATGGGTACTCCAACATTGCGCCGTTTCCACAACCAGGGAGGCTTTCATCCGCAATCCGTCGCGAATCAGATGATGGTGAACCGCCCCAACTGCTAATAGTGGTGGAATATAACTGGTGGTTTCACCCACACTCTCACCAATTTTATCGCTCAAAATCAGGACTTTTGAGCCAGATTTCACCGCTTGATCGGCTTGGTCACATAATCGGTCAATGGCATTTTTTAGCCCATCCGGACCCGCGCTAATCTCAAATAAGGTTGAGAGTTCAGTCGTGGCAAACCCAGAGGTTTTTACCGCATTTAACTCGGCTTCATTCAGAACCGGGGTTTTCAGTTTCAGCAGTTGGGCATAGTCTGGTTTAGCCTCTAACAGATTCCCCCGTTCACCCAATTCCATACTTAAGGACATCACCAGACTTTCCCGCAAGGGATCAATCGGTGGATTGGTTACTTGGGCAAAGCGCTGTTTGAAATAGTCATACAGCAGGCGCGGCTTATCCGAGAGGATGGCTAAGGGAATATCATCCCCCATACAGAACGTGGGTTCTTTCCCTTGACTCACCATCGGTTCCAGGATCATATCCAAATCCTCAGCCGTATAGCCAAAGGCGGTTTGCTGCTGGAGTAACGCTTTGGCGTCGAGTTGGGGGGTATCGGTAAACCCTTGAGGGGATAAAACCTGACGATGTTGTTTCAGCCAATCGCCGTAGGGTAAGCGTTTGGCAACTCGCTGTTTGATGTCCCAATTTTTGAGAATTTCGTGGTTGGCTAAATCCACAGCAATCATCTGTCCGGGTCCGAGTCTACCCTTTTCCACGATATCTGCTTCGGGTAAGTCTACGACACCCGCTTCTGATCCGACCACCACATACCCATTCCGGGTGATACTATAACGGGCAGGTCGCAATCCATTCCGGTCAAGGGTTGCACCAACGACTTGACCATCACTGAAGACTAACAGCGCTGGACCATCCCAAGGTTCTTGCACGCCGCTGTAGTATTCGTAAAAATCAACAATTTCCGGATGATCCTGCAAATCGGGCTGATTTTTGTAGGCTTCGGGAACCATAATCATCAAAGCTTCCAAAGGACTACGACGCGATCGCACGAGTAACTCAAATATATTATCCAGAGTAGCGGAGTCACTATTATCCGGAGCAACCGTGGGCTTGAGGTCTTCGATGTCGTTCCCCCACACTGGATGTGATAAATCCGCTTCCCGCGCCTTCATCCAGTTAATATTACCCAGCAGGGTATTAATTTCCCCATTATGTCCCAATAACCGCATCGGTTGGGCTAGGGGCCATTTGGGTAGGGTATTGGTGCTAAAACGGCGATGATAGACGGCAAAAGGGCTTTGAAACTCAGGATGTTTTAAGTCCTGATAAAATTCACCCAGTACCGCCGAACGCACCATGCCTTTATAGACAATTGTGCGACTGGAGAGGGAGCAAATATATAAATCATCCGACCAATGAAGCGTACCATCGGCTTCTAAAGCGTTACCAATGCGACGGCGGGTTTTGTAAAGAAGACGTTCCCGATCATCCCCAGCTTGATTGGGGCAGCTAACAATAACTTGCTCAATTTGCGGTTGATTCTCTAAAGCTTGGGGTCCAACTACCGCTTCGTTTAGGGGAACGACACGCCAACCCAATACGGTAAACCCGTCGTGTTCAAAGACTCCGCCAACAATGTCCCGAACTTTAGCTGCCTTTGTCCCATCTTGGGGTAAAAATACCATACCCACCGCCAACTCTTCCGTTGGTGGCATAGTAATTCCTTGTTCCTCAAACCAAGACGTAAACAACGCCCAAGGAATCGCCGTCATCACGCCAGCGCCATCACCCGAATCTCGGTCAGCGCTACAGCCACCGCGATGTTCTAAACAGGTTAATGCCGAAAGTGCCTGTTCAATCAGTTCATGGCTAGCGACACCTGCAACTGAGGCAATAAAGCCAACACCGCAAGCATCTCGTTCTTCCACCAACCATCGTTGTCCTGGATAGGCTACATCGTCTCGATTCCAGGATTGATGCTGTTGATTTAGGTTGATGCTCCTGTTTGTCATAAAATAGTTCCTGGTGTTATTGGTCATTGGTCACTGGTCATTCGTCGTTAGGGGTAGGGGGGCAAGGGGTATAAACCTTGAAACCCTTGTATTATCGTTAATTATTCTTGCCCACCTTACGGTAACTAGGAATTGATTACCCGTGCGGCAAAATCTCAGTTCTATCTAAGTCGGCTACGTCATCGCCAGTTCCATTGAAAAAGAGAAATAATTGATGTTAATTTGCTCTCTAGTCATGATTGTGTGAGTCATCTCGTGTCCAGTTGGCGTAGTTGTCTTATATTTTTATATATACAGTTGGCAGATGGAGTAGCATCAGCCACTAAACTACAGATCCAGAAGAGTCAGCAACTTTGGATCTAAAATGAAGCTCTTTAGATGGGGAGATTAATCTTAGCGAAAATACTTGACTCTGGCAATCCCTTATGTCATGAGTTTAGGGTATTAACCGATTAATCAACCTAGCTGCAACCAATTTTATCTGGAGGAGCCGGGAGCCTTGGTGTTTCCTTGCTCACTCTGGAGTAATGCCACATCTTCTAATATGTGGCATAGAATGAATAATGTGGCACAAATAAAGCAGATGAGCGAACTATCCAAATCCGTAGAAGTACATTTGGGTCGTCAGGGGCGGTTAGTCATTCCGGCAGCGTTGCGGCGGTTGTTGGGGTTTGAGGAAGGGGATAAGCTAGTTGCCCGTGAGGAGGCGGGGCGGTTGGTGCTGGAAAAGCCGGAGGCGATTAAGCAACAGTTGAAGGCACGGTTCGCACAAGTACCCACAAATCGCAGTTTGGTCAATGAATTAATCGCTGAACGTCGCCAAGCCGCGAAAAAGGAAGCGAGTGAATGACGGTAGTGTTGGATGCTTCGGCGTTGCTGGCTTATCTGAAGGGTGAGTCGGGAGAAGAGATTGTAGATGGCGTGTTAACCGAGTCAGTGATATCCAGTGTGAACTGGGCGGAAGTCGTGCAGAAGGCGATCGCGGCAGGAGTCGAGGTGGATGGCATGGTGAATGATTTGCAGGCACTGGGGCTGACGGTAGAGCCGTTTACGCTGGAGGATGGGGAAATGGTAGGACGACTGTGGGAGTCAACTCGGCAAACAGGTTTATCTCTGGGAGATCGTGCTTGTTTAAGTCTGGGATGGCGATTGGGAGTTCGAGTTTTGACCTGCGATCGCGCCTGGGCTGCTCTCAATCTGTCTGTCGATGTGCAGGTAATTCGCTGATGAGCTATTCATTTCTATGGGATAGGTGTTGACCTAAGGGAGTCGATAATATTCCTAATATTTGGTTAACTTCTTTAATAAAGTAATCGTTTAAATCAATAAAAGCGGTTTGATTGACCAATTTAATAAACTTCCAAATCATTCCTGTAGTAACGGCACCATAGATAACATCAATGGGAATTTCCATTTGTTGATTGAATCGTTGGGCAGC
>CAKZMA010000508.1 GCA_937127375.1 uncultured Coleofasciculus sp.
ATAATAAAATCAAAAAATACTTTTCTCCACTAGCTATTTATCAGCAAAATGTAAGTGTTTATTTGGAAGAAGCAAAGAATAATTTTGATATTATTGTTGGAGTTCATGTAAGACAAGGAGATTATAAAAAATGGCACGGGGGTCGTTTTTTTTATGCAATGAATATATATCAAAAAATCATCAATAAACTTAGAAAATATTTTTCGCCTAATAAAACCTTATTTATTTTATGTTCTGATAGTCCACAACCAAAAAATTTTTTTGATTCTACAGATATTATTTTCGGTCTCGGCTTTTTAATTGAAGATATGCTTTTGTTGTCCAAGTGTGACTATATTATTGGTCCACCTAGTACCTTTTCTCTATGGGCATCCTTTTACGGTGAAACACCCCTATATCATATTTACGATCCTTCTTGTTTACCACAAGTAAATGATTTTAAAACTCAAAATGACTTGTTTTGGGAGATTTAATTAAGATTCAAATATATAGAACATTATGGACGATAAAATTAGTATTCTTATTCCTTGTTATAATGCCGAAAAATGGATTGAACAAACAATAAAAAGTGCTTTAAATCAAACCTATTTAAACAAAGAAATTATTGTTGTCGATGACGGTTCTACTGATGGTAGCTTGGCAATTATTAAAGGTTTTAGCAATTATATTTTTTGGGAAGAAAGCCCAAATCGCGGTGGTAATCTAACTAGAAATCGATTGCTTTCTCTGAGTAATGGAAAATGGTTGCAATATTTAGATGCTGATGATTATCTCTTGCCTAATAAACTTGAAAACCAAGCCAACTTTATCTCAACTGTTCCTGATGCAGATCTGATCTGGAGTCCAGGATTACTTGAATATTATGACGGTAATAAATTTCGCAGAGAACTTGGTCCAGTATATCAGCAGCGTGATCCCTGGATTCTGCTAGCTCGATGGCATTTTCCCCAAACAGGAAGAGTTCTCTGGCGTAAAAAAGCAATTCTTGATGTAGGGGGATGGAATGTAAAGCAACCCTGCTGCCAGGAACACGAGTTATACCTGCGTTTATTAATGGCTGGAAAGAATTTTGTGTATTTAGAAGATCCTAGCTCAGTGTACAGATTATGGAGCAGTTCAACAGTATCTCGGAAAAATAAATTTGCAACTTATAAATATAGACTTGAAATTATAGAAAAAATTGAGCATTATTTAGAATTAGTTGGCGAGCTGAATCAATCCCGAAAAGATGCAATTAATCAAAGTCGTTTTGATTGTGCTAGGATGATATGGCTGTTTAATCGAGATTGGGCTAACGATATCATTGCTACAATACGATGTAAAGAGCCAGCTTTTATTCCGTCAGGCAATGCTGTACCATTCAGTTATCGATTAATTTATAGTATTCTGGGATTTAATAATGCTGAAAATATAGCTCAACTAAAACGTAACTTGTCGAGTTTATTCAATTATTTTTAGTTAATTCAAAAATTATGGTAGGATCATGACTATAGTTGTAATGCTTTGCTTTGCACGTTCAGGTGGCACTGTCCTAAATCAATGCTTAGGATGTCTCCCTAATGTTTTAATTTTATCTGAGGTCAATCCTTTAGGCGGAGGTAGTGGCAAAGGTAATGTTTCTTATCAAAGTGTTAAAGAACAGGCTAAGAACTGGTATAATATCGAACTTAAGTCCGATTATTTTGTTGATAATATTCTTGAGCTGGAAACGATCTGTGCTGATAGCGGACGCTCTTTAATAGTCAGGGATTGGACATTTGTAAATTTTACTCCATTTATAAATAATAACTGGAATCCACCTAATAAACTACTAACCTTAGAACAACTATTAGGTAAATCTGAATTGATTAGCTTTGCTTTTGTACGAGATTCTATAGATGTATGGATTTCTAGGGGAACTCCAGATGTTAAATTATTTTTTGATCAGTATTTGCGTTATGTTAATGAATTAATTAATAATAATATTAAATTTTTTAAGTATGAGAGATTTTGTTTGAATCCACAAACTTCAGTATACGAAATTTGCAAATTTACAGGCTTAGAGTATAGTGAATCATTCATAAACTATTCTCAGTTTCCCCAAGTTAATGGAGATGTACAAGTTTCGTCGAGAGGTCAGAGACAAGGCAAAATTAAACCCTTGTATCGAAAATTAATTGCTAAAGATAAAATTATAGCTGTGAATAATTGTCTTGAAATGATTGAAGCAAATAATTTACTAGGATATCCAACATCCTATTACGATGTAAATCGCGAAAGTATATGGCTTAAAAGTGCAAAAAAAATTGAACAAGTATTATTTAAATTTAAACCATAGTTAACAGTTTACTTGCTTATCGGCAATAAATATATGATAATCTTTACAGCTATTCGTCATTCAATCGATCCAAATTTTTATTATGGAAATCTTTGGACAAATAATTTTTATCCAGCTCTGCAACAGCTAGGGCATGAGATTGTTGAGTCTCAAGTAGATTTGATTTCAGCAAGTCGATTCATGCAAATTCCCAGTAATTTCACACAAGAAGAACAAAAAATTCGGGATACAATCACTCAAAAAATTGTCGATGAAGTTTGCCAAGAACACAAACAAAAGCACATAGACATTTTCTTAAGCTACTTCTATAATGCTCATTTTAATCCAGAAGGTTTTGAGGAAATTCATAGACTTGGTATTACCACAGTTAATTTTTATTGTAACAGCACTTACCAATTTGAACTGGTTGCAGAGATTGCTGCAAAAGTTAACGTTTCGTGGCATCCAGAGAAAGGAGCGCGTTCTGTTTACCTAAAAGTCGGTGCTAATCCTGTCTGGGTACAGCTTGGTGCTGACCCAGAACTTTATCATCCTGTATCGGGGATAACTCGTCAAACTAAAGCTTGTTTCGTAGGTCAACGCTATGCTGATCGGGATCGCTATCTAGCCCAACTTATGGCTAACCAAGTTCCTGTAGATATTTACGGCAGTGGATGGGTTAGCCAAGAGGTGCATCCTCAACTTAGAAGAACTTTACATAAATACGAAGATTTGGTAAGTCTAGGGCGGCTTTCTCCCAAACCGGGTAGTCTAATGAGTTATACTCTGGTCATTTGGCAAAATCTAAAACAGCAGGGCATCGTAGCTGGCATATACAGAACTCTTAGTCAGCTACACTACCGACATCACAGTCACCAACTGGTGTCGCTATTGGCTTCTGCCTACTGCGGTTTTGCCGAAAATATGAGTCATACCTTCGCCCAATATGAAGTTGTTCTCAATTTCAGTAACGTTTGGGCTGACGGGCGTCCGGGTTCAACATTAATTCCCCATGTCCGTTTGCGTGACTTTGAGGCTCCCATGTGTCGAACCTGTTATTTGACCGGATATACAGACGAAATTGCTGAGTTTTATGAGCTTGGCAAGGAAATCGACACCTACCGAAGTTCTGATGAGTTAGTAGACAAAACTAAGTTCTATCTATCTCATCCCTCACAAGCCGATCAACTGCGGGAGGCGGGTTACCAAAGGGCGCGATGCGATCACACTTGGAGAAAACGGTTTGAGCAGCTTCTGCGCCAAATAAGCTTGTAGAATTCAGGCTCTATAACGAACCCGAACAATTAGCTATTAATTAAGTTGACAACTATCAGTAAAAACCTATGCCTATTCTCATTGGAACTAACTTAGATGACATTATCGAACCTCCCTTAGTGGTATCCCCTGCTCGGATCTTTGGTCTTGCAGGCGATGATATCCTCACAGGCAGCACGGGCGATGACCTCCTCAACGGCGGTACAGGTGCTGATACGTTCACAGGAGGTGGTGGGAATGACGCCTATATTATTGACGATCCAGGTGACGAAGTTAATGAAAATGCTGGGGAAGGGACTCAAGATAAAGTTAGGTTTGAACCCACTGACCCAGTTGCTTTCGGTTTTACATTTGACCTCGACGCAATTCCAGGTCTTCAACAAATAGAAAATCTTGATCTCGCTGCCGGAACAGTAAACCTTAATGGGTTCGGCAACGCTTTAAATAACGTCATTATTGCTAATGATGGTGAAAATGAGCTGCGAGGTGAGGAGGGTAATGACCGTCTCTTTGGCTTGGCAGGTAATGACATCATTGATGGTGGCACAGGTGTTGATACCCTTAACGGCGGAGACGGCGACGATATTTACTTCGTCGATAATCCCTTCGACAAAATTACCGAAGGTGATGGAGCTTCATCAGGAACTGATATAGTTTTCTCTACTGCCAGCAGCTACACTCTGGATGTTAATGTCGAAAATCTGAGCCTGGAAGCTGGGGCAGGTGATATTAATGGTACAGGCAACGATCTTGACAATGTAATTACTGGAAATGAAGGTAAGAACGTCTTAGATGGCGGTGGGGGTGCTGACCGCCTAATTGGGGGAGGTGGAACATCGGGTGATACCTTCATTGTCGATGATTCTGGTGACAGAGTTGTTGCAGACGGTATGGGTGACTTCACGGGAAATCCGAACCCGACCGGAGCTGGAGTCAATACTATCTTGTCGTCCATTACCATAGACCTGACTGGTGGTGTAGTGGAGAGCGGCAACGTCTATAATCTCATCCTGACCGGAAGCAGTGATATTAACGGCATGGGCAATGCCCTTTCAAATTTCATTCAGGGTAACAGTGGTCGAAATACTCTCACAGGTGGAGGTGGTACTGATTATATCTACGGTGATGCTGGCGATGACACCTTCGATGGTGGAGACGGTAATGACTTCCTCAACGGTGGTTTGGGCGCTGATATGTTTATCGAAAGTGCTGGAAATGATACTTACATCGTAGATAATGCTGGAGATATGGTTGTCGATATGGGTAATGCTTTCGGCACGGATAAGGTTAAATCTTCTGTTACCTATAACCTCAACACCAACGCCCCCACCGTGCGAGACATTACCCTAACTGGAGTACAGAACATCACCGCTACAGGTAACTCCTTAAACAATTTTATTGTCGGCAATAGTGGCAGTAATTCCCTCTTTGGCTTGGAGGGTCGGGATTACCTCTACGGTCAGGATGGTTTTGATATCCTCAATGGTGGAGAGGGTAATGATCGGCTATCAGGTGGTTCGGGTAGCGATCGGTTTGTCTTCGATGGAGACTTCGCCGACATAGGTGTCGATAGAATTGCTGACTTTAGTGCGGCAGAGGGAGATAAAATCCGATTATCACTATCAACATTCAGTGCTATCGTTGGTAATCCTAGAAGTCCAATTAGTCCATCCGAATTTGCTACGGTAACCGCTGATGCCCTCGCTGCCTCCAGTACAGCAAAAATTATTTATGGAACGAGTAGTGGCAAGCTTTACTACAACCCAGATGGGGAGGTAGATGGTTTTGGTGACGGCGGTTTTTTCGCTGTTCTGTCAGGCGCTCCCTCCTTAGGATCTGGGAATTTCGTACTGGCGGCATAGCTCTAACATATAACGCTATGAAAATCTCTAGGAGTGGGGGAAGCTGACCAAAACAATTGCCAGAGCAATCCCCTAACTATGTCTACCCTACTGCCTATTTCTGCTATTTTACCAACCCGGGATCGCAGTACCCCACTGTGGAGAATGCTTAACAGCCTTGCTAAACAATCAGTACAGCCTGTTGAAATGATCGTAGTTGATGGTTCCACAACTGACGAAACAAAACAGCTATGTCATACCAGCATCTCTGGTCTTGCTACCCAAATTATTTATAATTCAGCTATAGAGGTGGGTGCGGCAACACAGCGGAATCAGGCGATGAACTATGCTTCCCAAGACACCATTTGGCTCCTTGATGATGATATTATTTTCGAGTCAGATTGTTTGGAACGACTCTGGATAGCTCTGGACAGTGATCCTGAATTAGGGGGAGTCAATGCCATGATTAGCAACCAAAGATATTTGCCACCTGGTCAAATCAGTCGCCTCCTCTTTCAATTCCTACACGGTCGCCCTGAAGTCAGTTATGCTGGCAAATGCATTGGTCCTGCACTCAACCTGCTTCCAGAAGACCGCCCTGAGCTACCTGAAGTTGTTCCTGTAGAATGGCTAAATACCACCTGCACACTTTATCGTCGGAGAGTACTACCCCAACCCCTATTCCCCTCTCACTTTACTGGCTATTCCCTCATGGAAGATGTCACTCTGTCCCTTATCGTGGGCAAACAGTGGAAACTCGCGAATGTGCGAACTGCTCAGATTTTCCACGATAGTCAACCCGGAGACCATAAAAGCAATCCAATGATTCTTGCCAAAATGGATCTGGTAAATCGGCATTATGTCATGACTTGTGTGTTAAACCGTCGGCAACCAATGGATTATCTAAAGCTCGCTGTGCTACAGCTATTTGGTATCGCTGCATCATTAGTATCTGTACAGGGGTGGCTCTCTCTACCAGCCGTGATACTTGGCAAGATGAGTGCTATAAAAGAAATTTTAACCGGATATTCAGCAACTGGTAATGAGGTATGAAGCTATCCGTGCAGGAATCTCAACAATACATCGAGTCACCGAGGGATATAAGTCTCGTTGGCGCAATCTTTATTACAAACTACGGGGAGTTAACCTGCACGGCTACGTCTGGATGCGAAAAATCGAGATTCCTCGCAACTATGAAGATATTGAAATTGAGAGTCCTTGTGCTATAGACCGGGGTGTGGTAATACTTTGCAGTGGTGAACCTCTTCCCCATCCAAAAATTTATATTGGTGCGAATACCTACATTAACCGCAATACCTTTCTAGATGCTATATTGTCTTTGACTATTGGTAAAAATTGTGCTGTAGGTCCTAACTGCTATATTACCGATCACGATCATGGTCATGATTCTCAGTTACCACCTCTCAATCAACCCATGCTTGCCAAACCGACCCAAATCGGCAATTGCGTTTGGCTC
>CAKZMA010000509.1 GCA_937127375.1 uncultured Coleofasciculus sp.
TAGAGAATGCCCTATCTAGATTATCCCGGTTCATCATTGTGCTTGTCATCGCGCTCGTCATCGCGCTCGTAGTTGCGCTTGTAGTTGCGCTCGTAGTTGCGCTTTAGCGCCAGTCTCAGCCATAAGGTTCCACAGAAAAAGTCTCCAAGTAATAAAAAAGAGAATAAAAGCGAACTTTCATAAAAACCCAGGCAAATTTCATTAAATGCATAGTTATGCAATCTTGTCAAGGCATATTTTTTTATCAGTTAACCGTAAATCAAGTTGCCAGTTATTATTTGCCCGTAATGCATCAATGACAGCCAATTATCTTTACCCAAACTTTATAAAAGCCACCGAATAAATTTATAAACCCTTCACAAACTCTCTTTTTATTTTTGTTAAAGTTTATTTATGCACAAAATTTAACAAACTCTTCATGTTGACAGACCAAGCGACAAGCAACCCTTTCTCTTAGTAAATTAATACCCTGTTTATGCCATATATTTGTATCGATTTAACCTCTAAGTTTAAAAAAAAATGCCAGAGATGAGAGAAATCCTACCCTCCCATAAATCAGGCTTAGGAATTACTGCATCACATCAATTAACCTCATGGCTAAGGGAACAGAATTTAAGTCTTGCCTGTACCACTTACCAAACCAATCGTCTGTTCTTTATCAGTGGTCAAGCCAATGGACGACTAAAAGTACATGAACGGCTGTTTGATAAGCCGATGGGACTTTATGGGGTAGCAGAAAACCTATACATGACCAGTCGTTACCAACTGTGGCATTTCTCCAATCTGTTGAGGAATAGTGAACAATATCGACAGTGCGATCGCCTTTATGTCCCCCGCACCGCCTACACCACTGGCGATGTCAATGCCCATGAACTTGTCGTGGACAACTCACAAAACATTATTTTTGTCAATACTGATTTTAGTTGTCTGGCAACCCTCAGCCCCGACTATAGTTTTGTCCCCTTATGGCAACCACCTTTTATTTCCCAGCTAGTCGCCGAAGATCGTTGTCACCTCAATGGCTTGGCAATGGTGGAAGGAAAACCCAAATATGTCACCGCCTGTAGTACCACCGATACTGCTGCTGGATGGCGAAACTGTCGGACTAATGGCGGGGTAGTCATCGATATAGAACGCAATGAAATTATTGCCACAGGCTTATCCATGCCCCATTCTCCCCGTTGGTATCGGCAGAAACTCTGGTTACTCAACTCTGGCACCGGGGAATTCGGTTACATCGACAAGGGTCAATTTGTTCCCCTGACATTCTGTCCAGGATTTATGCGCGGGTTAGCCTTTTCGGGGGATTATGCTGTTGTCGGCTTATCGAAATTACGATCAAGCAGTTTCACTGGACTCATTCTCGAAAAACGATTAGAAGCACAGGGAAATACCGATCACTGTGGCTTAATGGTGATTGATTTAACCACCGGAAAAATCGTTCACTGGCTGCATATTGGACAAACAATTGAAGAACTCTTTGATGTCGTAATTTTGCCCAATGTGCGACAACCAGAAGCCTTGGGATTACAGGGAGATGAACTCCAACGATTCGTCACATTTCCGAATTCTGGGGGAATGATGACCACTAAACCCACCGTAAAACGTCCCAGTCGGGAGGAAATGGCTGTCCCAGTCGTCGGTTTACCGAAACCGGAAAAACACCAACAAACGTTGCCGATTAAATACCAAAAAGTTTACCAACTCACCCCGACTAACGTCCTTAATTACGATGCCCTCACCTATCCTCCCCTGAGTCAACAGTGGCAGAAACGACTCCCCCAAGGAGAATTGTTTGGCATTTCTGCATCCCTCAATGGGGAAATGGTGGGCTTTGTTCTTGCCGAACGAATTAGTGCAGAAACCGCCAATGTTATTTCCTTGATGGTGTTACCCCAGTGGCGAGGACGAGGGATGGGGACTCAACTATTGAAATATCTAGAAGCCGAATTAAAACAACAAGGCACGCAAACCTTAACCCTAACCTATGAATCCAATGTCTTGACTCAAACAGCCTTAGAACCGATTTTGAAAAAATTAAACTGGCAACTGCCCCAACCCCAATTCGGGGGAAATCAGGCAAATCCCCAAGATGGGGAATTACGCCAAACCAGCAAACCAATTCATCATTTTGTCGTAAACCATTAAGCCATGAAACCCAACAACACCTTTCAACTTTGGACGATTCAGCCTCCCTAAAGTCTTTAAGCTATCCTCCGGCTGAACCCTTGAACCGCTTAGGGTAAGGCGATGAGGACTAACGAAGTGGCTGGATCGTAACTCACCGAATAACAGCCAATGTCATTCAATCTAGAGTTCGGGTTGCAAACTAATTGCCCCAACTCTTTGTCAACCTACTAATTCCTGAAAATTATGTCTACGTTTGTTGAAAAAACTGGTGCTGATAATCCCTTTGATGGCGTGGTTGTGGATAGATACAGCAGTCCCACCTTTGCGGACATCGACGGCGATGGGGATTTAGATGCCTTTGTTGGAGCGGGTGATGGCACCATCAGTTACTTGGAAAATGATGGTTCGGGCAACTTCAGCCAAGTAACAGGTAGCGGCAATCCCTTCGATAGTGTGAATTTTGGCAGAGACAGTTCCATCACCTTTGCGGACATCGACGGCGATGGGGATTTAGATGCTTTTATTGGAAGACGTTATGGCACCATCAGTTACTTTGAGAATGATGGTTCGGGTAACTTCAACCAAGTAACAGGTAGCGGCAACCCCTTGGACAGTGTGAATGTGGGGATTGAGGCTATGCCTACCTTTGCGGACATCGACGGCGATGGCGATTTGGATGCCTTTGTTGGTAGCAATTCTGGCGACATCGACTACTTTGAGAATGATGGTTCAGGCAACTTCAGCCAAGTCACAGGTAGCGGCAACCCTTTTGACGGCGTGGATGTAGGGAATGACAGTGCCCCCGCTTTTGCTGACCTCGATGGTGATGGGGATTTGGATGCCGTTATTGGAGAATTTGCAGAGCAAGGTAGTCAGCCAGGTAGTCGTTTCCTCAATTACTTTGAGAATGATGGTGCAGGCAATTTCAGCCAAGTAATAGGTAGCGACAACCCCTTTGACGGCTTGAATGTAGGGGTTGAGGCTGCCCCCACCTTTGCGGACATCGACGGCGATGGGGATTTGGATGCCGTTGTTGGACACAATACGGGCGAAATCAAATACTTTGAGAATACCTCGCCTATCAGTGCAAATAATCCTCCTGTGGGTTCACCGACAGCGACGTTAAGCGACTCTCCAGAAGATACAGGGATTACGATTAATGAAGCTGACTTATTAGCCGGATTTAGTGATGGAGATGGAGAACCCTTATCCGTCGTTGGTTTAACAACTGATAGCGGCACATTGGTTGATAACGGAGATGGCACTTATAGTTTCACCCCTGATGCTGATTTCAACGGTGTTGTCACCCTCACCTATGATGTGAGTGATGGTATTGACACCCTAAGTGGACAAACTCAAAACTTTAATGTCACTCCCGTTAATGATGCGCCTGTTGGTTCACCGACAATTACCTTAGGCGATACGTCTGAAGAAACAGCCGTGACGATTAACGGGGCTGACTTATTAGCCGGATTCAGTGATGTAGAGGGGGATACCTTATCCGTTGTTGGGTTAACGGCGGATGGGGGTACTGTAGTTGATAACGGTGATGGCACGTTCACCTACGACCCCACAGGGAATTTCGACTTCCTCGGTGTGGGAGCAACCACAACTGACACATTAAGCTATACCGTGAGTGATGGCAATGGCGGCACGACTACCGCGACGGTTGACATCACAGTAACAGGCATCAACGATGCCCCCGATGCCAAAAATGACCGACGTACTGCTTTTAAAGATACCCCCATCAGCTTCCGCCCCCTCAACAATGACTCGGATGCCGACGACGGGGATACTCTGAGTCTGACGAATATCACCAATATCACCAATGGGACACTCACCGAGGATAACGGTTTAGTCACATTTACCCCTGACGGGGGATTCACTGGCACTGGCAGCTTCGACTATACAATCACGGATAGTCAAGGCGTAACTGATACCGCAACTGTGACGATTGAAGTGGGCGATAACTTTGAGGGAACCGACCTTAACGATACCATTGACGGAACTCCAGGGAACGATCGCATCAATGGCGGTAACGGCAATGACACCCTCAATGGCGGCAATGGCAATGATAGTATCGAGGGCGGCAATGGTGATAACCAGTTATTCGGTGGCGGCGGGCGCGATACCCTCACTGGCGGTAATGGACGCGATACCCTCGATGGCGGTGGCGGTAGCGATTTCCTCGATGGCGGCGACGGTGACAATATCCTGGACGGCGGTAATGGTAGCGATACCCTGATTGGCGGTAACAGTCGCGATACCCTCACAGGCGGTAATGGGAACGACTTCCTAGATGGTGGCGACGGTGAAAATACCCTCGATGGTGGGGATGGACGCGATACCTTGATTGGGGGTAACAGTCGCGATACCCTCACAGGTGGTGATGGAAATGATTCCCTCGATGGAGGCGGCGGTGAGGATTCCCTCGATGGCGGTGAAGGGAACGATACCCTCCTCGGCGGTCAAGGTCAAGATACCTTAACGGGCGGTTTAGGCAATGATTCCCTCGATGGTGGGGATGGCGATGACCAACTCTATGGGGATGCCGGAAATGATACCCTCACAGGTGGTCAAGGTCAAGACCAACTCGTCGGTGGCGATGGCGATGATTTGCTCTCTGGTGGTTTCGGTAATGACCAACTTACAGGTGGTTTAGGCATGGATACCTTTGTCCTGACGGCTGGGGAAAATCAGGATATGATTCAGGACTTTAGTTTAGGTCAAGGGGATCAACTGGGTTTAACCAACGGTGTCACCTTTAACGATTTGTTCTTCCAAGGGAACGAGATTCGTTACAACGGTCAAACCTTAGCCATGTTGAATGGAATTAATACATCAACGTTGACTGAAGACGCTTTCGTATCGATTTAGAAAAAGTTAGAAGTCGAGGTGTTAACAGAAGGGCGCACGTCTGTGCGCCCCTACCTTTTTTGTCCTGTTTTCGCCAATTCGTTCTACGGTGCCAATATCTTTTTTGGCTTTCCCTTGAATTTAGTCGCTGGTTCCCGAACCAAATACTTCATCAACGGGATTACTATTAAATAACATTGATTGAGTAGGCACGAATTTTTTGATCGACGGTGGCAATGGTTAAACGATGGTGCAAAGCCTGACAGATAAGCATTCTATCAAAGGGATCACGGTGTAATAAAGGCAGCTTGATAAGTTGAGCCACACTATCCTCATCGAGACTCAGGCTAGCAATTTGATGGCGAACCCGCTGTTGGGGTAAATAGATTTCGGGTGACGGCGGCAGAGTTAGCTTGCCTAGCTGATACTTAACAATAGACTCCCAAATTGAAACAACACTTAGATAGACATCGTTATTAGGATCACGAATAGCATTTAAAACAGATGTTGACAGTTTAGGATTGCCACCACTGATAAACCACAAAAAGATATGAGTGTCAAGCAAAAGTTTCATTAGCTTTCAAAAGCACTCAGAATATCTTCGGGTAGGGAATCATCAAAATCATCGGGTACGGAGAATTCTCCCGCACACAAGCCATAAGGTCGTAACGGTTTTGGGTTAGGTATCAGCAGTAGGTTATTCTGGTGTTTAATCTCTTGTAGAACTTGGTCACGCATCGCTTCAGCTTCAGGGTAGTTCCTATCAATTAATAAAACTGTGTTGTAGCTAGCCAATGCATTCTCAAGCTGTCCTAGTTCGCGCAGTGCATCGCCACGATTAAACCAATACTGAGCATTATTGGGTTGGAGTGCTAGCGCCCGTTCAAAGCTGGCAAGTGCCTCTTTATGCCGACCGATGTTGTAAAATATTACACCTCGATCATTCCAC
Source organism: uncultured Coleofasciculus sp. (assembly GCA_937127375.1). Lineage (GTDB taxonomy): Bacteria > Cyanobacteriota > Cyanobacteriia > Cyanobacteriales > Coleofasciculaceae > Coleofasciculus. Next base: position 5,936 of record CAKZMA010000509.1, read on the forward strand.
AATTGATTATTTTTGGGTTCTAACTCTATTGCCTTATTAAAACTTTCAATTGCCGCTTCAATGTTGCCACATTTGCCATAAACTATCGCCAGATTAGCCAAAATTATAACTTCATTCTCTTGAATTTTTAAAGCGTGTTCATAGCTATCTATTGCCTCTAGATAGCGACCTAGCTGAGATAGAACAGCACCTCGATTCGTCCATGCCTGAAAATTATTTGGATTAATTTCTACAGCCTGGTTATAACTTATAACCGCTTCTTCAAGGCGACCCAAGTCATGTAAAACAATGCCTCGGTTATGCAAAATCCAATCTTTATTGCGTTCAGGCTTGCATGCCAAAGCTTGATCATAACTGGCAATCGCATCATTTTTATCGTTTAATTCTCGGAGAACATTTCCTTTGTTATACCAAGCAATATAACTATCTGGGTTAATCTCTATGGCTTGCTCAAAGTTCGATAATGCCTGCTGATGTTCGCCCAGTGCCAAGTATGCCAAGCCGAGTTTATTCCAGGCAAGGTATTCATCAGACTTGTTGGTTAAAGCACGTTCGTAACACTCAATACTTTCCTGATAATGCCCCAAGTTGTAGAGTCTGTCTCCTTCGCTATGACATTTGGAATGCTGATACACACCGTTGGTAGAGCGAGATAGCTCTAACGGTTTTATGGTATAGGCATCGTAAAGCTTGGGTTTATCTCTCTGGTGAATAGCTACCATCGCCAGTTCGTCCCGATTATAAAGAATGTTGGTTTCCCATTTTCCCATTGTGACTTAGGCTCAATGCTTGGTAGAATTCTACGGGTGTTTGGTTTAAATATTGCCGCTTTTGATAGATAATTGTAAGGTGTGTCACGGAACTAAGAATCTCCGCACTTATAGGGCGGGGAGTGTCAAATAGGCGATGAGTTGCCAAGCATGATCTCACTTTTCACAGGATGTTCCCCACACT
>CAKZMA010000510.1 GCA_937127375.1 uncultured Coleofasciculus sp.
GTCTCTAATTCCCCAGTGGGAAAGTCAGTACGCCCTGCAATCAACCGCTCAATTTGCTGCATACAGGCATTGACGCCAGCGGCAAATTCATACCGAGTCATCGCCCGATTGCCCCGAAACGTGCCATCTGGATATCCGGCAATACAACCATACCGTTCCACCAGACTCCGCAGTGCCTCATACGCCCAGTCTCCAGGCGAAACATCTCTTAACTGAGACACATTGGTCACTTGACCCATCGGGTCAGATTCCTCTACCGCGTCTAGGGGATCAACGAACAGCGGATCAGGTACAGTGGGATCACTGCTGTCTTCCATTTCTGGTAAGGCTTGGGCTAAGTCTTGAACCTTAGTTTCTACAAAGGTGTCTTTGGACTCCATGAGGGAATCCGTTGACGTGATCATTCCGACTTCACTGGTGGCGGATACCGCTAGTTCAGTGGTGATCTCTGCTTCAGTTCCTGGAAAAGCTATCTCAACCGGAGAATTCACCCGTCCCGTTTCAGTTGACACAAACAGTCCTGGGTCTACTCCTGACGTTTCAGTCAGCCGAGCCAAATCTGTCGGCTGTTGCTCTGAAGATTCAACAGGCATTGCTTGCGCGGCAGAGAAGCTGGTCACCCAGCAACCTAAGGTGGCAAACATCAATGCTGAAGACGCTGTTTTTCCCAAACGTCCATAAGTCGTCATGGTTTTATAACTCCTCAAAAAAACCACACTCGCCCTTGATTTTAGCTATAAAGAAGAGACAAGTGTCAATTCGCTCTTTTTTCCTTAATCAAAGCTAAGTTTCCTTTTGTAGAAAGAGAAAAGGGTACGGGGAACAGGAAACGGGGAACAGGAAACAGAAACAAGGAATTGAGGACTTTGACAATTCTTAACCTAGTTAACAAAATTTATGTTCAGGTAATTAAGAGCGGGTTTTACCGATCGCGTTCGGTCGATGTCCGATAACTTGACTAGCGAGAGTCTTTCTAGAGGAACAGGACTATCTGTCAGGGTAAGACCTGTCGTGTCCGTTACGTAAAACTTACACAGATTTGGTGGTTGATGAGGTACAGTCTCTAAGCAAGATCCCCGACTTCTTGACGAAGTCGGGGATCTGTCTGTGTACCTCACTTACTTGAAATATCTATACAAAGACAGAGAGTGCAGAATTTCCTTAACCCATTCTTAAACCGAAAGACTCCAACCCAAGTCCCCTCAACTGGCACTCCTGTCCCTTCCCGCCTTGAAGTACGGGGTTTCTCGGCGGTTTCCCGATAGACTATTGATGAAAAATAATTATTAACTTAAGTAGGGTTGAGTTGCGGATTGGCTCAGGATTTCTAATCTAACGATCCCCGATCCCCGGAAAATTGTCAGAATTACCTGTCATTTCGTAAACTTATGCCAACCAAATCTCAGGAATAACGCTAAGATCGAATTCATTTAGTTGAGGAATGCAAGGAATGGGTGAAGCAAAACGTCGTAAAACTGCACTTGGAGACAAGTACGGTCAAGAGGCGAGACTCTTCCCCTGGCTCCCAATTAGTAAAAGTCAGGGTGAGCAGTTCGTCAAACTGACGACTAAGGGCGCTTGGATTGGCATCGGCTTACTCGTAGCCTGGTGGCTAACCGTGCGCTTCGTTGGACCGACATTCGGTTGGTGGCAAATCAATTAGCCAATTCCCACCGATGGACTAGGCGGCAATGGTATCAGATTTAGGATCGCCATTGTCACGGCTGATACAACTCATTAGTAATTTGTATCAGATAACTTGAGGATTGTCCCCAATGACTTGAGCTACCTAGAGAGCAACTCGCCTGAAGTGGGCTAGGCTCGTGGAGCCAGATCATTAAGCTAGAATTGCTCAAATCCCTAACTCTGTTAGTCTAGTCAATTTGAGGAATCAGCCGCAGACAAGGCTTGCTCATATTTGGCACTGACCCCTCCCAAAATAGAGTCTTAAATCCTTAAAAAAGTAGTCCCAGATGCTTTTGGCAACGGGATAGAGGGTGTAGTAGTTCACCCAGTCAAGATTACTCTGGCTAACTAATTTCCGCGACCTTCCGCAAAATTAGGAACTATAAAATCTAATATTCGTAGGAAAGCTGTTTGGAGGATTAACGTGTTCATACGACTTGCAGAGCAACATCGTCAATTTGTACGAGATCTAGTCATGAATCTTCAGGCTTTGGCGATCGTGCTAGAAAACCGAGGCTATTTGGCATCATGCTATACCTGCGGCAACCAAATGAATAGTGCCTCATTCATGGTTAGTCTGGGCGATAGTCACCTGATTCGCTTTTTGGTCTCTGATTATGGAATCACTTGGACGGAAATGCGCGACGATCGCGAACTGATGAAGCTAGAAGGCGCTGAAGCGATTAGCCAACTTCAGGACTTAGCGGATCTGGTCAAATACCAAATTCAACCGTCTTCTGAGGTTCGTTACACTCCAGCGCGATCGCCTGTTAACTCTGAGCGCCAATCAATTGAAATGATTGGTTGAGAGTCAGAGTGTTTGAAACAGCATCGTTTCTTTGTCTCAAGGCAAAATTTCAGGTAACGCTCGGCAAGGGGTTCAATGAGATGGTAAAGTTTAGTACCCTCTTGCCTCTAGCGTTCACCAATGCCAGGTCGGGCTATTATACCTCAATCTTCGGCAAAAATGTAACGATGCAACTCACTCGGATCAGGATCGGGACTGGTCTGAGCAAACTGTACCGCATCATTGATAACGTCTTGAATGCGTTGGTCGATCGCCTTGAGTTCTTCAGTGTCGGCGAGATTTTGCTCAGTCATATACGTGACTAGCTTTTTAATCGGATCGCGAGTCATCCAAAAATCCTTCTCTTCTGAAGTCCGCAGTTCATCCGGATCAGCGAGGGAGTGACCTCGGAAGCGATAGGTAAGGGCTTCAATTAAGGTCGGACCTTCCCCCGCCCGCGCCCGGGCGACGGCTTCTTGGGCGACGGAGTGTACTGCCAGGACATCCATCCCATCCACTTCAATTCCCGGCATACCAAAAACACTGGCTTTTTTGTAAATTTCTGGCTGGGAGGTTGCCCGTTCATGCGCCATGCCAATTGCCCATTTGTTATTTTCCACTACATAAATAATCGGCAATTTCCATAAGGCTGCCATGTTTAAGCATTCAAAAAACTGACCGTTATTGCAGGCACCATCGCCAAAAAAGCAAGCTGTCACCTGATCAGCATTCGGATCACCCAAGCCGTCACGGTGATATTTTGACGTAAATGCCGCGCCTGTAGCAACGGGAATCCCCTCCGCGACAAAGGCAAACCCCCCCAAAAGATGATGGGGTTCTGAAAATATATGCATCGAACCCCCGCGTCCTTTAGAGCATCCAGTGGCTTTGCCAAATAACTCCGCCATCACCTCCCGTGGGGGAACACCTGCGCTCAAAGCATGGACATGATCGCGATAGGTGCTGCATACGTAATCATAATCCCGGCGCATTGCCCGAATCACGCCCGTTGAAATAGCTTCTTGACCGTTGTAAAGGTGGACAAAGCCAAACATTTTGCCCCGGTAATACATCTCAGCGCACTTGTCCTCAAACAAGCGCCCTAAAACCATATCTTCGTAAAGCAGTAATCCTTCGTCTCTGGTGATTTGACCGTCTTGAGCTTGAAACTTGGGTAACGTCCGTTCCTGAACCATGGCGAATCGAGTATCCTTGCAGCAATTACTATACTGTTATTTTGTTCTCAAAACTCAAAGCTATTTTTCAGTTAGGATAGGCAGTATTGGTAGAATGACTACGATGTTGGGGATGCTATAGGTTAATATACATGAATTCAGTTGTTGCAGCGCTGGGGAAGTGAACCGTGCGAATTCCGCTCGATTACTACCGAATATTAGGATTGCCGATCCAGGCAACACCAGAACAGCTTCAAGTCGCCTATCGCGATCGCACTCTCCAACTTCCGCGTCGGGAATATTCGGAAGTGGCGATCGCGTCTCGCAAGGAGTTGCTGGATGAGGCGTATGCGGTTCTGTCTGACCCGGAACAGCGCTCAAGTTATGATGCTAGTTTTCTGGAGAAAACCTACGACCCAGAGTCTAGCCCTTCTTTACCGTTGGAATCAATCACCTCTGGGGCTGAAACCACAGCTACGGAGACGATTGATCCAAGTAGTCCCAGCTTAGACATCAGCAAGGAACAATTTGTTGGCGCTTTGCTGATTCTGCAAGAACTTGGGGAATATGAACTCGTCTTGCAGTTGGGACAGCCCTATTTGCACAGTCGTGACAGCATCAGTTTGGATAAAGGTCACTTAGGTGACCCGCAACTGGTGCGACCCGATATTTTCCTGACCCTGGCGCTGGCGTGTTTGGAACTGGGGCGGGAACAATGGCAGCAAGGTCAGTACGAAAATGCCGCCTTGTCCCTAGAAACGGGTCAAGAATTACTCCTGAGTGAGGGTTTATTTCCGACGGTGCGGGGCGAAATTCAAGCCGATCTCTATAAGCTGCGTCCCTACCGGATTCTGGAATTGCTGGCATTACCCGATGAAACGATTGCTGAACGGCGTAAGGGTTTACAACTGTTGCAAGATATGCTACAGGAGCGGCAAGGGATTGACGGCAGTGGGGATGACCAGTCGGGGCTGAGTATTGATGACTTTTTGCGGTTTATTCAACAGCTACGGGGTTATTTAACAGCGGCTCAACAACAAACCCTGTTTGAGGCAGAAGCCCGCCGCCCTTCCGCCGTCGCCACCTATCTGGCGGTTTATGCCTTGATTGCGCGGGGATTTGCCCAGCGCCAACCGGCTTTAATTGCCCGGGCGAAACAAATGCTGATGCGTTTGGGGCGGCGTCAGGATGTGCATTTAGAACAAGCCGTCTGTGCGCTGCTGTTGGGTCAAACCGAAGAAGCCAGTCACGCTTTAGAACTGAGTCATGAATACGAACCGCTAGCCTTTATTCGGGAACAGTCTCAAGGCGCTCCGGATTTGTTACCGGGATTATGTCTGTATGGAGAACGCTGGCTGCAAAATTCCGTATTTCCCCATTTCCGAGACTTGGCAGAACAAACCGCCTCGTTGAAAGACTATTTTGCCGATGAGCAGGTACAAGCCTATTTAGAGCAGCTTCCGGAATCGACGCCAACGGCTAATAATCAATGGTCAGTGACGGCTCAGAAAAAAGCTTACACCACAACAGGCGCATCCGCAGGTCGGAGTAACGGTCATTCTGGCGATCGCGAACCAGCCGTTGTGGGTTCATATAGCAGCACAGAGCGCGATCGGGCAGCTCAGACAGCCAGTTTTGCAGGGGGGAGCGATCGCGCTTCGGTATCTGGTGTCTCGACGTTACCCGCAAGCCAACGGGTTGCTTCAGCAACGAGTCGGGTGGTAGAACCTACAACTCAAGCCATTAATTCTTCTGGGGATTCACCAACAAACACGGCTGTCAAATCACCAGACTCAGGGCGTCAACCCAAAGCCCGATCACAAGCAGAAGCAGCTGGTCGAGTTCATACTACACCGAAATCGGTTACTGGCTCCTCTGAACCCGGACATCTGGATCAGTCCCCTCCAGGACACCTGCAACGACTACCGGAACGCCGCAAAGCGGCTAAAAACAGACGCTCTATCTTGCTGGTTATTGCTGGAGTAGTGGGTATTGGGTTAATTGGGTGGTTGTTAATTGCTTGGATACAAAACCTCCGCCAAAGTTTATCAGCGCCAGCCTTAGAAGGTGAACAGCCCATGGTGGAACTGGCTCAACCTCCGATTCCGATTCCTGAAGCCGATAGTCAGTTAATCGCACCCGGAGGTCCGCTGACCCAAGATACCGCCCAGCAAGTGATTCAAACCTGGCTTTCGACGAAATCTCAAGCGTTTGGACCAGATTATCAAATTGATCGATTGGATCAAATTCTGGCCGAGCCGGTTTTGTCGGTTTGGCGGCGACGGGCGCAAACCAATCAGCAACGGAACATTTATGCACAGTATAATCACCAGGTTAAAGTAACATCCGTGCAAACGAATCCGGCTAATTCTGACCAAGCCAAGGTGGAAGCAGCGGTTAAAGAAGAAACCCGTTTCTATCAAAATGGTGAAATTAATCAGGGACTCTCATACGATGAGAACTTGCGGGTTCAGTATGAGTTGGTGCGTCAGGAGGGTCAATGGTTTATTAAAGATATGGCGGT
>CAKZMA010000511.1 GCA_937127375.1 uncultured Coleofasciculus sp.
CGCCTGGGGATGAGATGACCCGCGGCTTAGAGGAGGAAACTCCAAAAAGTAAGGTTGCTCGTAGAACCAGGAAACCTCATCAGTGATGATGGGAATCCCCGCCTTCAACGAAGTAAGGCGGGGAGAATGTCAAATTACCCCCTTTTAACCATGACCCTTGATAGTTGGAACCTTTCCCAGCAATCGAATTAAACTTATTCCAGTTAACCCTGCAACTAACATCCAAGTTACCCCTAAACCCAGAACTTCGCTGAGAAACATCTGGGTAAAGCGGCGCAAAATTCCGCCGACAATCCAACCTACGGCTAAACTGATTGACCAATTTAAACTATTGGCAAAAATCCATCCCCAAGCTTGGCTAACATACTGTCTGAGAACCCACCATTGTGCCATTCCCAGGATTAGCCCCAGAGTTGCACCATCGACGACTCCATACACCAACCGAGGGAAAAGACGCATCGTTCGGGGAGCAAACCAACCGATGACTCCAAAGGAACTCAACCCCATGACTCCCCAACCGAGGAGACTGGCAATAATCCACCACCAGGCGGAGGAAAGGTATCGTCTCAAGACTAGCCATTGGGCGAATCCGATTATCGTCCCGCCAATGATCCCCTCAATCATATTAATATCGGGTCTTTCTCCAATCTCGATCCAAAATAGACTTGCCACAAAACCCAACAGCGTCACCAATAGCCACTGCAACCAGACGCTACAGCTAGTTTCGATGGGTTTGATTGGGGATTGATAGTTAATGGTTACTGGCACACCAATGACAACGATTCAGAACAGCGCAAAAATACCTAAGGAGTCGCCTTAGATCTGTAATATATATATTACTAGGTATTACCGCCTCCATTGCCTCTCACAAGAGGAGACAAAACAAGAATTATGAAGATTGTCTTTAAAAAACTCTGGATTTTTTAAAGTTTTGATGAAGATCAGCTTAATTTTATTTTTCTAGATAAAACTTCCAGTTTTCGATTATTATAGGTCTATAAGTCTCAATCAAAGTTTCACATATCTACCAATGGATAGATTAAAGTCTTTTAAGTCTTTGAGTCTGGTAACCGGGGTATTCACGACAATCTGGGTAATGGGGATCGGCTGGCAACCCCCGCTACAAGCCCAGTCTAATGAAGATGTAAACGTTTTAACCGCCCAGCTTTCACCATCGCGCGATCGCGGCGCTGGGTTGCGCGGTGCTGGATGTGGCGAAGCAACGATTACCCCCTTGATGCCCACTAACGATCAGGGGGTTTATTTGGTGGCGCTGAACTCGCCCGCAACACTTTCATGGCAAGTACCGGAAACCACTGTCACCTCCGCCGAATTTCTCCTGGTGGATCAGAGTTGGAATCCAGTGTATCAAACCATGATTGAGATTCCTGAAGCAGGCGGTGAGGTTGAAATCACGCTTCCCAATGATCTTTCTCTAAAAAGGGAAACAGATTATTACTTCCAGTTTGCCTTAGTCTGTGATGCGGCTGATCGCACCAAAGATAATGCCATCCAAGGCGCAGTGCAGTTCACCGCCCCCGATGCTTCCACCCCAGAAGAATAACGATCATCACTGAACCCGATTCATAGAACCTAGACACTTCAAGGTGTGCAATTTATGAAAGAAGCCTTTATTTCTTATTCCCGGCGCAATAAGGAATTTGTGCTGAAACTGCGGGAGGCATTTAAAAACGCTAACCGTGAGGTTTGGGTGGATTGGGAAGGCATTCCCCTAACCGCTGATTGGCGACAAGAAATCTACCAAGGAATCGAAGAATCGAATAATATCGTCTTTGTGATTAGCCCAGATTCAGTGGCATCCAAAGAGTGCGGTGTCGAAGTAGACTGTTCCCTAAAACACCATAAGCGAATTCTGCCGATACTATATCTGGATGTTGACCCAGACGCGATCCATCCAGAGATGAGAGAACTTCCCCAGATTGATTTTCGCGAAGGGACAAATTTTGAACAGGCGTTTGCAGAACTGCTGCAAGCCATTGACACGAATAAAGAGGATACCCAAGAACATACGCGCTTGTTAGTGCAAGCCATGGAATGGGAAAAAAAAGGACGCAATACTAGCCTCCTATTAAGCGGAAGTGAACTAACATCAGGAGAATCCTGGCTGGTGTGGAGTTCTGAACAAAAACCTTTTCCTACACCTCTGCATCGAGAATACGTTGGGCTCAGTCGTCAATGGGTCACTCGTCAGGCAAAACGATCCATTATTGGAGTTAGCTTGGCGCTGGGTGTGTCTACTCTCTTAGGACTTGTCGCGTTCTGGCAATATCAGCGATCGCAAAAACTTTTTGTCCAAGCCCAGCAAGAACAGCTTATTGTCCAAAGTACCACCTCCGACGCTTTATTTGTTTCCCAGCAAAAATTTCCTGCCCTTTTAGAATCCCTAGAGGCGGCTAAAACGCTGCAACAAGCCAACTGGGTTAGCCGAGAACCTCAACTTCATTCAACGATTTCCACGGCGTTACTTCAGTCTGTCTATTGGGTGAATCAATCGAATCAATTAGACGGGCATACAAATAAAGTTCGCAGCGTTAGTTTTAGCCCCGACGGTGAACGTATTGCCTCGGCTAGTAGTGATCATACGGTTAAACTCTGGCAGCGAGATGGGAGTTTAATCAAAACCCTAGAAGGGCATCGCAATCGCGTCCGAGAGGTCAGCTTTAGCCCTGATGGTGAAATGATTGCTTCGGCTAGCCGGGATGGGACGGTAAACCTGTGGACAAAAGACGGGGCGAAGCTACATAGCATTAATGCCCATGATAATGATATTTACGATGTCACTTTTTCCCCCGATAGTCAAATCATTGCCTCAGCCAGCCAGGATGGGACAGTAAACCTATGGAGTCGAGAGGGTGAACGCCTCAATTCCTTAAGCGGACATAATGCCCCGGTTATCAGTGTCAGCTTCTCGGCTGACGGTCAACAGTTGGCATCCGCTAGCGCCGATCAGACGGTGAAACTCTGGACAATCGAGGGTAAAGAATTACAAACCCTGACAGGACACCAAGGAGAGGTCACAAGTGTGAGTTTTTCCGGGGATGGTCAACTCATCGCCAGCGCCAGTCAGGATAAAACAGTGAAACTTTGGACGATTGAGGGAGAAGAACTGCAAACGCTAACGGGTCACACTGATGGCATCTGGCAGGTGACATTTAGCCCGGATAGTCAACGCCTTGCCACCAGTAGTAAAGACAAAACCATCAAACTCTGGAATCGGGAGGGAACCCTACTCAATACCCTCACCGGACATAGCAGTCAGGTATTTGGTGTAGATTTCTCTCCAGATGGGCAAACTCTAGCATCAGCGAGTGATGACACAACTGTGAAACTCTGGAAACTAGACAATCCCTTCGTCAAAACCTTGCCCCAATCCGGTATTAGTCCCAGTTTCAGCCCCAATGGAGACTTAATCGCGATCGCATCCGGAATCGATGTCACTCTCTGGAGTCCAGAAGGCAAGCAATTAAACACCCTATCCGGACATAAAAATTGGGTGGAAAGTGTCAGTTTTTCTCCCGACGGTGAAACCATTGCCTCAGCCAGTGATGACCAAACCGTGAAACTCTGGACAAAAGACGGGAAAGAATTACAGACGCTAAATGGGCATGAGGGAATCGTCTGGACGGTACAATTTTCTCCCGATGGAGAGTATCTTGCCTCAGGGAGTCAAGACCAAACCGTGAAACTCTGGACACCTGATGGTGAACTGGTGCAGACTCTCGAAGGTCATCAGGGTATGGTGTTAGATGTCAGCTTCAGCCCGGATAGCCAAACCATTGCCTCCGCCAGTACCGATGGCACCGTGAAACTGTGGCGTCTAGATGGAGAGACGTTGCATGCAACGTCTCTACAGACGATTGAGGGACATGACGCCGCCGTTGGTAGTGTTAACTTTTCTCCCGATGGTCAAATCATTGCCACCGCCAGTGATGACCAAACCGTGAAACTCTGGACAACTGAGGGTAAGTTACTCCAGACTCTGGCAGGACATCGCGATCGCGTCTATCGCGTCACCTTTCGACCCGATGGTCAGTTCCTGGCTACTGCCAGTTTAGATGGTACCGTGAAAATTTGGACGCTAGATGGCACAGAAGTCGTTACCTTGAACGGACATCAAGCGGGAGTAGACCATCTCAGTTTCAGTTCCGATGGCAACACCCTGGCATCTACGGATAGAAACGACACCATGATTCTCTGGAATTTAGAGTATTTGGATGACCAATTACTCAACAATCTCATCGCAGCGGGTTGTAATTGGGCAGGAGACTACCTGCAAACTCATTCACCGTCTCAAGACTTTTGTACAACAGACAGCAGTTCGTAGAGACTTCTCCACCGGAACGTCTGGAAGCTTGGGGAGATAAGGGAGATGAGGGAGATAAGGGAATTGTAGGGGCGGGTTTTACCACTAACGGGAAGCTTTGCACCCTGATATCCCTAAACCCGCCCCAACGAATTACTCGCATTCTGCGACATAAGACGAATAACAAAGGACGAATAACAAAGGACGAATAACAAAGGACGAATAACAAA
>CAKZMA010000512.1 GCA_937127375.1 uncultured Coleofasciculus sp.
CTGCTTCCCCTGCTTCCCCAGCTCCCCCAGCTCCCTCTGCTCCCTCTGCTTCCCCTGCTTCCCCTGCTTCCCCAGCTCCCCCAGCTCCCTCTGCTCCCTCTGCTTCCCCATCTCCCCCATCTCCCCCATCTCGCTCTAGGGGACAATTTCGGTGACGACGCGATCGCTCGATCCACTCCTGACGATCATGCTTTGATCCTGTAATTTACCCACGGCGGTGGCTCCGGTGACGTTAAAGGGAGGATCAACTTGTTTATAAATCACATTTCCTGACGCCTGCATATTCTGAGTGGGAATGTCCCACCTAACCTGATTGGCGTAGAGTTCGGCTTGATTGCGACTCCCTACCCCTTGAACACCCCCCCTTAAATTGGCGACTTCGCTCTCTAAATCTACCTGTCCCTGATTCGCCGTAATCACTACCTTCTCTTCCTGATGGACAATTTGAACAGGCTGATTTGAGCGGACTGTTTCCGCCTTGACATCCCAGATTGCCTCATTGCTGGATATTAAAACCGGGGGATCAATGGACGTAAGCTGAACATCTTTTTTCAGGATCGCGACTTTGGTTTTAAGGTTATAGTCCGTCTGGTTAGCGACTACGCGATCGGTCACAGTGTTATCCTTGTACCGTTCCATTTGAGTCCGCTGATCCCCAATTAACTTTTGCCCTTTGATTTGCCAAAGTAACTGCTCTGTTTTCAGTTGCACATTGGGATCTTGTGAGATTGCCTGAACAGAGCCTTTAAGTTCCATTTGCTCTTGGCGGGTTAAATACTGTCCTTCATTAGCCGTAACCTCGATTTGTTCAGGATGGCGTCCCTCTAAGTTTCGGCGTACCACTAACAACTCGTCCTGGGGTAACCACTCCAATTCCTCACCCTTAAAAACCGCGCCATTGCGGGTATCGGTAGCCGTAATATCTCCTCGCAGAAAGATTTGCTTCCCATCTTCCCGAACTTCCCCACTCTTGGCTGATACTTTTAAAATAACCTTTCCATCCTGAAATAAATCACCGATGGGCTGTTCAACTTTAGCTATTTTTTTGTCTTTAGTATAGGTTGCTTGGTTAGCTTTTACCCGCCATAAAGGACGACCTTGTTCATCAGCTTGCTCCAAGGTGACATTGTTGAATACAAGAGATCCTTCAATATCTGTGGACTCTGTATCTTGTTGAATTTTCTTGACCGTTTGACTATCAGTCTGACAGCCGAAGAGTGGAGCATAAGCCAATAGACAGAGGCTCACCGCAAAACATCGTTTCCAACTCAAAATCATTGGAGCTAGCTTCGTGAAATTTTGATAATGAGTCATTAGTCCTTATCGCTAAAAACTCAGGACTAATGACTCATAACTCATAAGTACGCTGTCATGAATTCAAATTCGGGTATTCGTAGCGAGCAAGGTACTCGCATTAAGCTGTCATGCATTTAAATTGGGTATTAGTAGCGAGCAAGATGCTCGCACTACAAGGCTTTCGCCATTATTGACATTAAGGTTTAAATGCCGAACAGCTTACCAGAATTTCGCCATTGCCATCATTGACAATAACGTTTCAATGGCGAACAGCTTAATGACCCATGGAATGATCTCCGGGATCATCCATCATACCAATACCGGATAAAGGACGATAGGTATAGTTTTGTCGTGGGGATTTGCGGATACTTTCTTGAATCTGATCGAGATCAATATACCGATCCGCTACATTAATCAGACTATCGCTAGTCATCGAACGTAAACTAACCACCTCAACCCGCACTCCTCGATAACTGACGGCATCTACCGCATACGCTAGATCACCATCGCCACTGACGAGAATGGCAGTATCATAAGACCCCACTAATGCCATCATATCGACAGCAATTTCCACATCTAGATTAGCTTTTTTCGAGCCATCGGGTAACTGCACTAAATCCTTAGCAATGACCCGGTATCCATTACGGCGCATCCACAGCAAAAACCCTTGCTGCTTTTCATTGGTGCGATCAACACCAGTGTAAAAGAAGGAGCGCAGTAATCGTGAACCAGCCGTTAAACGAACCAACAGTTTGGTGTAATCAATTTCAATGCCTAATTGCAGGGCTGCATAAAATAGATTTGAGCCATCAATGAATATGGCAACCCGACCACGATTTTCTAAAACTTGCTCAGGTGTAAAAATGGGATCGGTACTAAAATTATTCAACATGATTTTTATGCCTCAGTTTTTTATGAAAGAAATAGATGCCCCCTTCCCAACCATCTTCTCGTTGAATCAGCCATGAGTTGCTCTTGGCTGAAAATGACGGAACACCATTAGGCTTCCATCACCCAAAAACAAGTGGGGATGTCCTTTAGCGATCATTCGCTAACGTTCCCCCATACCGAGGAATGACTGATGTTGCACGATCTTAAATGAGAGTTTTTTGGTTAAAGTCACTCTCGATAGCCAGGTTTTTGGTAGATATCGATGTTTATTGGGGATAGTCAGCACGAGTAGACAAGCTGTTAGTCTAACTGATTACCCGATACTGTACAAGACCTGCACACTTAGGGCAGTGTTTCCGTATCTTGAACGAACTGCCAAACTCTTGTTTGACAAGGAATTGGTTAAATGAGTTAAGGGAATTAATTCCCCAAATGATGGTTTTGCCGAGTTGCCTCAAGGCGAGGACAGTCTCCATATTAGCCATGCGATCGCTTAACCATTGCTGGATAGATTCTAGACCATGATCTGTCCTCCTGTATTTGTGGATACTCTCTACGCTAGCCTCTTGGTCATCGGGACTCCTCTTACCTAGGCTTCGGCGCAGGAAGTCTCTGAGTTTGTGGGCTACCTTGCTTTTGATGGTCAATGTGTTTCTTTGAGTTTGATTAGAAGTCATCGATTGTTTACAAAAAACACCCTCCCTTACTTGATTGTCATGGTATATCCAGTTGGCTTTACTTAGCATTTTGCCCACAAAAAGTATTAAATGCTACAAAACATTAACAAAGTTTACTAAATTTTGTTTAAAAATGCTTGAACTAACTAAAAAAAAGGAGTTATTTCTCAATATAAAGAATTATTTCGTTAAAGTTAGGAGAGTTCAAGCTCATCTCTAGGTTGAGTGACAGGTCAACGGAACTGAGATTAAGTCAAGGCAGCAGCAGAGGTAAGTCTTGGGAATTTGCCGTATATCCATATAATAGCGATTTTGTCAACTCCTGTTGTTGAATTGCGGCTAAGACTACTCCGATAAGCTGCCCCAGCTCCCTAATTGTTCCCCTCTTTCCCACCATTTCAATCATCCCCACCTTCAGAATATTTGCCAGTCAGCCGTATTACCGCTTATTGTAAAGAAAGATTAAATAATTATCCCTAAGGGTTGTGTCAGGACTAATCGATACAGATCTCAGCGTTAGCCGAGAAAGCCCCTAGGGGGGAAATCGTCTAGTATAAGCGAAGGCTACCTAAAGTCAATGATGCCAGAGCTAAAAAGTCATCCTTATTTTCTGACACCGCGATCGCCAAATCCGGATTATCCCTTGTTTGTCTATTTACCGGGGATGGATGGAACCGGTCAGCTCATGCGATCGCAGATACCCAACTTAGCCGCAGCGTTTGATATTCGTTGTTTGGTCATTCCTCCCCAGGATTTGAGTAACTGGCAAGACTTAGCCAATCAGGTTACTCGCTTAATTGCCACAGAACTCAGCCAAAGAAACAGCCAAAGCGTTTATCTGTGTGGCGAGTCTTTTGGTGGCTGTTTAGCGCTAAAGGTCGCCCTCACCGCCCCCCATCTGTTGCACCGAATCATTTTATGTAATCCAGCCACATCAGTGAGTCAACCCTCTTGGTTGCTATGGGGATCACAATGGTTGGGCGTATTACCCGATAATGTTTATCACCTATCTACTTTGACATTATTGCCCGTCTTATCATCCCTCAATCGGATGATTCCCAGCAATCGCCGCGCCCTCTTAGAGGCGATGCGGTCTTTACCCGCAAAAACGATGCATTGGCGAGTATCCATGCTGAGGAATTTTAAGGTTGATCCAGGAGAACTCGAACAGTTGACTCAACCCGTCCTCATCCTCGCCAGTGCGGCGGATCGCTTGTGGTGTTCGTTAGCAGAAGCCAAATCCTTAGTCAACTATCTGCCAAACGCTACGATGTCGGTATTGCCGAAGTCAGGTCATGCCTGTTTACTGGAAACAGATGTCAACCTATTCGAGATTTTAAACCACCAAAACTTCTTAGATCTCAGTGTTGCTCAACCCGAAATTGAACCGGATTCATCGGAAATTATCAGGGTTTAGACGGGGAGTTGAGTGTACAGGTGTCCCCTGGCGCAATTGAGTTCCTGTTCCCCCATCAGCCGGATCAAGAAAAGGTCGCAAGTTAATCGCTTCAGAACTGGGTCTAGACGGTTGACCAATTCCCAAGACCGATAACCCCTCATTTAATACCTGATTCAGCACATCTGAACGGTTATCATCTTCAATAAAGGTGGTCACAGCATCCGTCGATTGACCACTATCAGCAACCGTCAAATTTTCAAACACGCGATCGCGAGTGAGTTGAGGATCTTGA
>CAKZMA010000513.1 GCA_937127375.1 uncultured Coleofasciculus sp.
ACGGTTTCGGCTGAGGGATCTCGATTTTCGTGAAACCAGTGAAATACAACTGAACGATCAACCTTCAAAGTTACGGCTAGCTTGTTTTGACTGATGCCGTATGTCTTCAATGCTTGTCTGAGAGCTTTTCCCGCTTTTCCCATACCTCTAATCGTGTCAGAGGATGATCCGCAAGTAAATGTTGTTGGAACTCACAACGTCTGGCAGAATTGATCTAGACTGAGATGGGGTAGGGACACGATAATATCGTGTCCTGATATAGCTAGATCAAACCATTAGCTTAAGCGAATTCCTCAACCTACCAGAGACAAAACTTTCCCTTATTTTCCTAACGTTGCAACCCGTTTCCTCTACCTTGGACTAATGGATTCTCAACCGCTTCTCTGTACTGCTCAACCTCTTCTGTGTACGCAATTGGCAGAACACACTCCACATTTTCATGAGGGCGGGGAATAATCACCCACGATTCTAAGGTTGCACCATAGGTTTTTTCAACGGCTGCAATTCCAGCATCCATGGCGGTTTTCACCTCGGAAACATCGCCACGAATATTCAGATTAAAACGAGCGCTACCAACGCGGATATAGCCGACTATGGTCACTCGACCCGCTTTAACCATAGCATCTGCGGCGGCTAATATACCGGGAAAGCCCTTGGTTTCAATTGACCCAACTGCTACTATTGACATTGCCAATCTCCTCAATCAATGAATTAATGAACTCAAAAACTTATTCTACGAATTATGGGTATTTTTTCAGAAACATACTCTTTGTCTTTAGCTTTTAATCGCGAACCAGACCTAGAGTCACTGAAACATTTCCCCTTCTCTTACTCAGTTAAAATGAGCGAAACTGTTCAACTTGACTGGTATATTCAATCGGTAGAACGGTGTCAACATTTTCGTGGGGATTAGGAATGATGTAGTAACCGGTTATCTCAGCGCCGTGTGTTTTCTCCACCGCTTCTAGACCCGCATCTACAGCCACCTTAACTTCAGATATTTTGCCCCGAACACTGACCATAAAGCGACCACTTTCATTGCGATCAAACTTCACCAGGGTAACCGCGCCAGCTTTGACCATAGCGTCTGCTGCGGCAAGTACCCCAGGAAACCCTAATGCTTCAATCGTCCCAACGGCTGCGGGCATGATTGCTCTGTTACCTCCACCTCAAAAGATTCTATCAAACTATATTGTACGGGGCTTTATCACCCATTGCGGCGAAATTATAGATTATTTTTTAGATGGGATAAAACTTGATCAATTGATACGTCTTAATGGGTCGCATCTCCGGACGACGGCTTGGCGTTGACAGGTAACGTCACCGTCACCGTTGTCCCTTTGCCTACCTCACTCGCGATCGCAATCTGCCCCTGATGCAAGTCTACACAATTTTTAACAATAGACAATCCCATCCCCGTCCCGGCAATTGTGCTGACATTGCTGGCGCGAAAAAAGGGGGAAAATAATCGCGGTTGCTCCGATTCGGGAATACCAATCCCTTGATCTTGAACCTGGATGATCAGGGTGTCATCCTCGCGGCGTAGGGAAAAGGAAACCGTAGTACCTTTGGCAGAATACTTAATCGCATTGCTGAGGAGATTGGTGACAATATGTCGCAGCATCTGCTTATCCAACTCAGCTTCACCAGACGAGAGTTGAGGATTATAGGTCAACGTATAGCGATCGCCAACCATCAGTCGCTGTTCATCTACCAATTGCAGACAAAAGTCTTCCATATTCAACGGTTCGGGATTAAACTGAAGTTCGCCAGCTTGGGCTTTATTAAACGTGAGAACCTCTTCCACCAGTTGAGCCATCTGCTTGACGCCCATTTGAATTCGGTCTAAATAGGTTTGTTGTTTCTCCTGTGATAACTGGGTACTGTAGCGTTTAAGGAGTTCCGTTGAGGTTAAAATGACTGCCAAGGGCGTGCGGTATTCGTGGGAAATCATTGCCACAACCCGAGATTTCAGTTCGCTCAATTCCTGTTCAGTGGTTAAGGCTTTGCGAATTTCGGCTTCAGCTTTTTGACGTTCGGCGACTTCCGTTGCCAGTTTAACCCGTTCCAGTTCTAAGGCTTGGGCTTGACGACGTTCGCTGATATTGCAAACGACTAAAACAGCACCCTTGATGTCATCATCATTGGGGCGCATTAAGGAAACGTGATCGACGATGGGCGTCTTGGTTCCATCTCTAGCAATCAACAGGCGATTATGTCCTTGATGCGGCACAGGTTCATCCCGCAGCAGCAGTATCACCGGGTTTTCCACAACTGTATTCGTGGCTTCATCGAAAATTTGCATCACTTCAGTAACAGGTTTGCCCATCGCCTCAGTAGACGACCAACCCGTTATGGTTTGGGCGATAGGATTCATATAGGTAATCCTGCCTGTTGCATCCGTTGCGACTACCGCATCATGGGTTGAGTCGAGAATCGTGGAGAGAAATTCCTCGCGTTCGATTAACTGCTGTTGGGTTTGATGCTTGTAAAGCGCGATTTCGATGGTAATTCCTAAATCACGCTGATTAAAGGGCTTGACAATATAGCCAAATGGCTCTGTCACTTTCGCACGCGCCAAGGTAGCCGCCTCGGAGTGAGCCGTCAGGTAAATCACGGGTATTTTAAATTGGTTGCGAATCTGCTCGGCGGCTTCAATTCCATCCATGTCTCTGTGTTTGAGAACAATATCCATCAACACCAGATCTGGACAAGTTTCCGCGACTTTAGCGAGGGCGGCTGTACCTGAATTGGCGATATCCACCACATCGTAACCCAATCGTTTGAGTTGACCAGCAATGGCTTGAGCGGTAATAATTTCATCTTCGACAATTAGAATCTTTGCCCTTGCCACGCCACTAATCCTCGATGTACTACAG
>CAKZMA010000514.1 GCA_937127375.1 uncultured Coleofasciculus sp.
CATGGCAGATAATTTGTCCAAGATGTATTTGTTACCCACCAAGACATCTTTCGCCCGCTGATAGGCTTCATCCACCAACTGACGCACCTCTTCATCAATCGTCGCCGCCGTGCTGTTGGAGAAATCCCGATCTGAGGCAATGTCCCGTCCTAAGAACATATTGCCATTTTGCCGTCCTAGTGCCACAGGACCCAAGCGATCGCTCATTCCGAAGCGCATGATCATTTGTCGGGCGACACGGGCGACTTGTTGTAAGTCGTTAGACGCCCCCGTCGTCACTTCTTCTTCACCGAAGATAATTTCCTCAGCAATTCGACCCCCTAAAGCCACCGCCATTTGATTTTGCAGGTAGGAACGGGAATATAACCCGGAATCCATCCGGTCTTCACTGGGCGTAAACCAGGTTAATCCACCCGCCCGACCGCGTGGGATAATACTAATTTTCTGCACTGGGTCATAATCGGGCATTAATGCACCCACTAAGGCGTGACCCGCTTCATGATACGCCACTAACCGCTTGCGCTTCTCGCTCATCACCCGGTCTTTCTTCTCCGGTCCAGCCAATACCCGGTCGATGGCGTCATTCACCTCATCCATGGAGATTTCGGTGAGGTTGCGCCGTGCGGCTAAAATTGCGGCTTCGTTGAGCAAGTTTGATAAATCAGCACCGGTGAACCCAGGAGTCCGACGGGCAATTTTCTCTAAGTCTACATCCTTGGATAAAGTCTTGCCGCGAGCGTGAACGTTGAGAATTTCCAAGCGTCCGGCGTAGTCGGGGCGATCCACAACCACCTGACGGTCAAACCGACCAGGGCGCAATAATGCTGCATCCAGAACATCAGGACGGTTGGTGGCGGCAATAATAATGATACCCGTATTGCCTTCAAACCCATCCATCTCAGTCAGTAACTGGTTCAGGGTTTGTTCCCGCTCATCGTTACCGCCGCCTAAGCCAGCACCCCGTTGACGACCTACGGCGTCAATTTCATCGATAAATACGATACAGGGAGCACTATTCTTGGCTTGCTCAAATAAGTCGCGGACACGAGACGCACCCACACCTACGAACATTTCCACGAATTCAGACCCGGAAATAGAGAAGAAGGGTACACCAGCTTCCCCAGCAACAGCACGCGCTAACAGGGTTTTACCCGTTCCCGGAGGACCCACAAGCAACACGCCTTTGGGAATTTTCGCACCAATGGCGGTGAAGCGATCGGCGTTTTTGAGGAAGTCAACCACTTCGTTGAGTTCCAGCTTGGCTTGCTCAATCCCGGCGACATCCCCAAACGTGACCTGGGTTTGCGGTTCCATTTGAACGCGGGCTTTGGACTTACCGAAGTTCATCGCCTGAGAACCCGGACCATTTTGCGCTCGTCGCAGTAAGAAGAATAAACCGACCAGAAGCAGGATCGGGAAGAAGAGTCCACTCAGGGTTCTGAACCAGAACCCATCATCACTCTGAGGTCGAACTTTAATATCTACGTTATTGTTGGTGAGAATACTGATTAGTTCTGGATCGTTAGGCAGGTTGACCTGGTACTGGGTACCGTCTTGAGCGGTTACCATAGCCTGAGTGCGGTCAGAACTGAGTTGAACGATCTCGACCTTCTTGCTCTTAACGTTATCAATGAACTGGTCGTATCTCCAACTTTCCCGCGTTTGGGACGGTTGGTCTAAAAATGCTGTTGCCAAGGCGATGACTACTATCGCTAGTAGTGCATAAAGCCCCGCATTTCTCCATTTCTTATTCACTACTGATTTCCTCCTAAGACTTAGGATGTGATCTGATGGCGTCGAATCGGCTGATTATATTAACTAATGTTAACGTCTATCAGACTATTTGGCGAAGTTGGTTCTTGGTAAACTGGGGGAATTAGCAAATTTTCTCTTGATGTGGTATAATTTAAAGTTGGAATTATTTGTGAGACTCCCCAAATAAACGCTGCAACGGTGCTAAACCACCAGAACAGGAGCGATACTCAAACCGTTGATCTGCCGTGAGAACGGTGTGAATCGGGATGATTTCCATGACACTATTCGTATAAGCGATCGCGTCAAACTCCTGCACCAATTTTGGAGTCCAGGGAACTTGGCAAATTTTTAATCCTTGTTGTTCAAGGCGACTAATGAGGTGCGATCGCGCCACTCCCGGTAATATCCCCTCCTCAATTGGTGGTGTCCACCAGCAGCCATCTTTAGCGCCCCAAAGATTCCCCGTACTCGTTTCCAACCAATTCCCCTGATCATCAACTAATATAGCCTCCTGAGCGCCGAGTTGTTGTGCCGTTTGCAGCGCCAGCCATCCGCCCAAATAATTCCCCGTTTTATAGGTAGGTAAAGAACGGCGCAAGTGTGACACTTCCGCTAACCAAGCGATGATTCCCTGCTGTTGGCGTTCACTCAAATCAGCGGGGAGAGGACGCCCTGTAATCCATTCTCGCCCATCCGGGAAAACCACAATTCTCAACACCGGAAACGAGGGGAGTAATTGTTCTGCACCGTAGCGGATGCGTTTCCAGTCTGGGAATTGCCAGCCAAACACCTGCAAACTGTGACGTAAACGCGCACAATGGGCGTCCCAATGGGTTAAGGGGTGGGTGAGGGAAGAGTTATAAACGCGCAGAGTGGTAAACGTTGTCGCGCCGTAAATCAAACCGGGATCATTGATGGCGAGTTCGATGCGATCGCCTAGAATAAGTTTACCGTCATACCAATAACTGACTTGATTTGTCATTCGTCATTCGTCATTTGTCATTTGTCATTTGTAAGGTAGGGCGGGTTTTGTTGTTCATTTATTGGTAAATAGCCGAATTTAGTCCCTAAACCCGCCCCTACAGTATTTCCGTCACGCTGCAGTAGTCCGCCAGGTAAGGACTGGGTTATAACGGTGGTAGTTAACCCGGATTTGATAGTAGACAAATAAACCAAACCCCCTATTGTAATTTCGCGATCGCGCCTTTTTCAACTAACAGTTTTCCCGTCTGTAAATCCTTGACTGTCGCTACTAGCACCCGCCGTTCATCTACCTCAAACTGAACCGAAATTCGGTCAACTCCCACCTGTCCCGGTGGATCTAAATGTGCCACACAAACCTGTTCGCGATCGCTATCCAAGGAACGATATGCCGCTTGCTTTGATAACTGACTACTGGTCATTCGTCCTAAACTATCATAGGTCACTTCAGCTTGTGCCATTTCCGCCACTTCGCCAATATCCAAACGTATTTCCCGTTGTCCTTCCAGGGCGACTTGTAACGTCAACGGTTCCCCCCGTTCACAGGGATATTGTATCCCTTTTTCAAATAATGTGAAATAGGAATAACTTTTAGCATAAGGTTCCCATAAGCGAATGGCATAACTGTGGCGCAAATAATCATCTACACTCGCCACTTGATTTAACGCTAACGCCCCATGCGCCACGGCTTCAAAGGGCTTATCTAACTTAACCTTTGTCTTGCCAAAATAAGACCGAATTAACTGTTGTACAGCGGGAATTAAACAACTCCCTCCCACTAACAACACCTGTTCAATATCACTCTTACTAATTCCTTTCCCTAGAGCAATCGTCAAAACTTCATCCAACGCTTCCCGCAATTGTTCCAAAAACTGGCGATTTTCCAGAATCTCTTCTAACTTATCCCGATCCAGTTGCAAGTTGTATGAGGTAAATGTCTCCTCATCTAACCAACTTTCCTTCGCATCCTGAGTATTGGATAAGCGAATTTTTAACCGTTCAGCTAACTCCAATAAATTCTGCCAGCCCACCTCACCAATCTCTTCCCTTGACCATCCTTGCTGATACAAATAGTCTTCAACGATCCAACTATCCACATCTTCCCCGCCGATGTATGCATCGGATTTCGCCAACACTTCTGCCCGTAATACTGTTTCGCGATCGCGCTTGGCTGCATCCAATTGGGGTTGACCGTGAGCGAAGCCGAAGGGTGCAGTGCGAACTAAACTTAAATCAAGTGTTCCACCCCCAAAATCCACCACTAATACTAAGGAACTGGGACGCTGTACTGCATAGCCTAACGCCGCTGCTGTGGATTCATCTACTAGTTTAATTTGTTCCACATCTAGGCGACGTGCCACCTCGCGAAACCAATCTAAATAGCGCTCGAATGCACCCACAGGTACAGTTAAAATTAGCTGATAAGGGTTAATTTTTTGGGCTTTGAGTTGCTTCCAGATAGATTGGATAAATTGTTCGGAAACCGATTCAGCCGTGTAAGATTCACCATTAATCAGACGAGGCGGCGGTTGAAAATCAGCCGCTAGATCTCGTTTAAAGCCTTTGAAAAAGCGAGAAGGTTGAGATTGTCCGAGGCGCTGAGAACGAACTTGTTCTCCCAGAAGTATTTGGTTATTGTCTTTGATAAAAACTAAAGTAGGGATGACGGGGATATCCGATTCACTTGAGTTCGTTTTAAACAGGCGAGAGAGTGAACCCAGTCGGATAGTTTTGGGACTATTGGTATCGGCTTCAAGTATACTGACAACTGTGTTGCTTGTACCGAAGTCAATGGCAACTGTATTGGTCATTTGTCA
>CAKZMA010000515.1 GCA_937127375.1 uncultured Coleofasciculus sp.
TAATCGTTGTTGTTTCCATCGTACCCAACCGCGATTCTTTAAACAAGCCGCTCTTACCCCATCGTAATCGCTATGTTCTAAACACTCCCAGGTTAGTTTCAGTGCAATGTCCAGATCTCCCTGTTGCAAATGCAAGCGAGCCAATTCCGCGTAAGCATCAGGAAGTCCTCGCAGGGCGGCTTGATTAAACCGTTGTTTAGCACAGTCTATATCATCAAGACTCTCATCACATAACCAGGCTAAATTATAATAGGGTTGAGGATAATTTAGATTGAGCAAACTAGCGATATGATAGTAGAATTGCGCCCTTAATAACTGGTTGTTGTCTTGATTTTTGATTCCCCACTTATTCGACAAAACTGCCAGTTGTGAACCGAATGACAAGTAACTGCTAATCACTGCCGCTAAAACAATCGCCACCCATTTCGATAAACTTTTCCAGGGAATCTTTTTCTCTTCCTCTCCCCCATTAACCAAGGGTTTCCAACTGGGTGGAATTACCGCCGGATGTTGACAAATAACAGGGAGCCAACTTGCGCCTGGTAATTCATGTTCTAATCCCCGCAGTTGTTCTCTCGCTTGGCGCACCGATAAATGAAACGGTTCTCCGGCGGCAAAGTTTTTTAAGAAGTATTTCAAAAAGGCTTGTGCCACGGGATCAGCGACGGGTTCGCGCATGACAATCATGGGTGGGAGAGGAATCTGATCCGCCGCTAAGTCTCGGACTAATCCCAACCCATCACAGGAGTTAAAAATGGCTAATTTTAATCCGTTGTCAACGGCTTTTCTCATCGCTTCCTTGACTTCACCCATTCTCAGGCTATTATTCTGTTCATTTTGATTGATGTATAGCCGTCCATGAGTGCTATTATTATCACTTTGGGAATGTCCCGCAAAGAAAATAATATCCCAGCCAGCTTGCCAAAGTTTGTCAGTCAATTCCTGTCGATCCGGTTCAACTAACCAGGTAATTTTCGCTCCTGACAATCGTTTCAGTAATTCCCGATCTTTCTCCAAATTAATCCCGGCGCTGTTACCTAAAATCGCTAATATTTTAACGTTAGCCTTGCGGCGGTGGGGAATAACTGAACTGGCAGGTGGGGGATAGTCTGGCGTGCTAAACGCTAATTCCCCTAGGCGATACTCCGCAAAAAAGTCCCAAAGATGCCACGGTAATTTCCAGACTTCCGGATCATCGCTTTCAATAATGACCCGCATCGGTTCAGCGGGGTGTAATTGAGTTCTCAGTTCTGATTCAATTTTGCGAAATCCTTCACTCTTTAACCAGGTATTAATTTGAGTTTCTAACTGCTGAGAAATATGATTAAAATCTCCCTCAGAACAATGGGTGATACCTGATTCAACAATATCTATCCCGCCCCGATAGCCATGACTTTGATAAAGTGCTGTATAGAGGAGTCGCCAGTCTCTGAGGAGTTGAGGAATATCGGGGGCGGTTGGCAAACTCCCCGTGAATTGCATATACAGATTCCCCACCTCTCCCAACCTTGCTGTCACCGAACTAAATCCAGAGCTGAAGTTGCCTGAGCCGAGATTTAAAACAACGATTTTACTCATAGCTGCTCCTTAGGTGAATAGGTTAGGAAACAGGTAGGGATAACTGTAATTCGTCTACCGATTCATTTTTTATTCCACTCAAATTATACTATAAAATTGACAAATACCATCAAAACTGTAGTAGCGTGACCCACCTAAAATAGGATTTTGTTTGTAGTGAGAACTTTAGTTCTCTAACGTCTATCTGGAGAGGGCTGAAGTTCCCTCACTACGAACCCAATCTATTGCACAAAATTAGCTGGATCACGCCAGTAGGGTGCGTTAGCAAAGCGTAACGCACCATTGTTTAAGTCGGTTCGCAAAAATCAACTCAACGACCTTAAATTTCGTCAACACACCTCAACGCCTTACCAATGACCAAAGACCAATGACAAAGGACAAAGGACAAATTATAGTGTAAAAGATTCGGTAACACTGACACCATTTAGAACAACCTGAAGACCAAAATTGGTTCCCGGTTCGACTCGAAATTGTCGGAGTTGAACCCATAAATCTAAGCCTCTCGATTGTACCGCTTGTAGCCTATCTCCAGACTCTGAAAGTAAAGCCAATGTCAGATTTCCAGGTAAATAGCGATCGCCCTCCGTAGGATGGACTTGAACGAACACACTAACCTTGCGATCGCTCTCTTGAGTCAGTGCCATCACCAAGGCGAGACGTTGACTTCCCAACTCCATGCCCAAATCGATTAATTTAGCTCGCATAATATCGGCATCTGGAAAAAG
Organism: uncultured Coleofasciculus sp.; assembly: GCA_937127375.1. Lineage (GTDB taxonomy): Bacteria > Cyanobacteriota > Cyanobacteriia > Cyanobacteriales > Coleofasciculaceae > Coleofasciculus. The sequence continues at coordinate 2,304 of CAKZMA010000515.1, forward strand.
TTGAACGTCAGTTTGAAATCGACGTAATGCAGGTACAGTTTGCCCTAATATCGACGGCTCACTGTCAGACTCTAATAACTCTTCAAGCCGTTGCCAACCCACCGCAAACTGATGAGTAAACCACTGATTAAGATTGACAATCGGGTTAGTTAATTTATCCAGATACTCTAATAATTCATCCAAGGGTTTTAACTGGGGCAAACATACTTGACCTGTGCCAGCCGTTTGGGTAAATCCCAACAGTTTTGATTCTTTTCGCTTCGGATCAATCGCCACAAAAACATAGCCAATGCGTTCCTGCCAAACCTCTGGCGGAATCGACCCAAATTCGGGAATCCAGCGATGGTTTTCAGAGCCTGAATGATTCTCAAATAATTTCACCGGACGACATTCTAACGTCCCCAACCCTTTAACCTTCAGATCTGCCACATCTGCGCCTAAGCAGACAACAGGATTGGAAAAATCACTGTGTTCAATATCGGTATCTATCTCCATCAGTTCCAAATAATCCCGAACCGCCCAAACTGCCAACGTATTCAAATAAACTTGTTCGGCTTTTTCGGCTGTCGGTTGTTTCTGGGCAAACCCTTGTGCCATTTGGATAACCTTAGGCAGAATGGGCATTGGCAAAGCATTGTTTAAAAGTAATTCTACGCTAGTCATCATTCGCTCCTTTCCAGTCCAATTATTGTTACGACATCAATTAATGATTACCTATAAATATCCTTGCGATTCACCAAACTTGCGTAATAATGGAACACAATGACGCTGGTAAAATGTTGCCAACGTGGAAACCTTACAACTAAGTTCTGCTTCGAGTTTTCTCCATTCTGTCTCTGGTGGTAAGCGACGTAAGATCAAAACTTGACAAGTTATATCGGGACGTCCTCTAATATGAGAGTTGGATAATTCCCCCTCTGGATCTGATTCTGCCCACTGTCGGGTTTCTGCCAAAATCGGCGGGATATCAGGGTGGGTATCCGGCAAATTCTCAATCGGATCAGTTGGATATTCTGAGTTTGGAGGCGGTTGAGCTTCATGATGTTGCTGTTGACATCGTTTTCGGAATAAATCCTTCAGTCGTTGTTTGAGATAGGCATCCAACCAGGTAATCACTGTCGCTCTCGCCGGATCATAGTTCTCGATATTTCGGCACAGATACAACCAGGTAAGTTGTAGTGCTTCTTCATAATCAGGGGTATGCTCCCGCCAGAGTTTCCCCGATTGTGCGATCGCCCGAATCAGTTGATCCAAGCAGCGACGCCGTTGCAGACTGCGCCGGGGATGCTGGCAGGTTTGAGCGACAAGCTGACGTA
>CAKZMA010000516.1 GCA_937127375.1 uncultured Coleofasciculus sp.
CTGAGTTTGCAGCGGTGTGATAACTTGCCGATGTCTAACGTTTGACGACAGAATACATTACGCTACCGTTGGAAATGCGACACGAACGCTAACAAACCCAACCTAAACTCCTCAAAAACAATCACCAGTAAGTAGTAAGTAGGGTGGGTTAGGCGGTCATACCATCTCAATTGTTACCCTTTAATTTTAATATCCGCCGTAACCCACCAACAACCAAGCTTGAGTAAATATTAACCAGGTATTAAGTAGTCAGACAAAAGAAAACGGCACTGTATTAAGTTTTATAAATAGCCCTCAAAGCCTTACTGTTCCCTGTGAGACACCGAGCGTGTTACCGAGCGGAGTCGAGGTAAGTCGAGGTGTTCCCTAATCTCAACCGTTAACTTTAATTGTGTCCAGCTACTCATGTATCAACTTGCTGCTGAATTGCATTAATTAAAACATTAAAATCGGATTCACTGTGAATATCTGGGGTGAGGGTATTCATATTTTGCAACGTGTCGGTTAATCCGTCAATAGTGGCGCGAATTTCTGTATATTCGTTGATCGAACGTTGTAAACTGGGGAGATTGGCAAAGGATTTGATTTGTTTAATTTTGGCTTGTAGCTTATCGATTTCTTCTTCCCAATGAATAATATAATCAGCCCGATCCACAGGGTCATAAATCTTAGCATAAGCTAGAACAATGGGGAATATTCGGTTGTAGAATTCGCCACTTTTGGCAATCTGGACTAATTCATACATACAGTTAGGGGATTTGAGATAGCGATCGCTAATCACAACAATCACGCATTTCCCTCTACCGATGCGTTCCATGAATTCCTTGATTAGCCCTTTATAGCCTAAATCTCGCTTATCCCGCACAATGGAGATTCCCTGGGATTGAAAGACTTGATCCAAACGGTTGACAAACTCCTCACTTTCCCCTCTCCAGGCATAAGAGATAAAAATTTCTTTCTCGAAGGCGGCGGCTGGTTCTTTGGTTATTGGCGGTTCCTCTGGAGTGTTAATGTTACACTCTACAAGTCTTGACGCAAGAGAAGAGACAATCACCTCCATACCATCCCATCCCTCCCCACCAAAAGGGAGATGTCCTTTAGGAGCATTTTCGTTAAAGGTCATGTCACTATAATCTAGCCATTCATCTTTCACTCGCCATCCTACTATTCCACCAAAGCGATAGCACGTTTCATAATCAGCGTCAGGATTACCCCCAACACTTTCCCAGATACGCTTTTGTACAGAAAAGCCAAAGCGACCATGGCTATATTTTACCCAAAGCGTGTTAATCGTGCGGAGGTCTGTACAAGGAAAATTTTCAATGTCTTCAATTCTCAGCCAACCTGCCCTTTCCCTATTTGCCGCTTTCAGCATAACCACAGCCGTTTTGTTATCCGCCTCTTTCCACTTTCCTGCTTTCAATAAATCCCGCAACATTCGATAATCTACTCCCATCTCTGAACTCAAATCATCCGTATCAGATTCAGATGGAGTCAATAAATCATCACTATCAGACGCAGGTAATAACGCCAACCATGCGTCAATAGATTGGGGACGATCCTTTGCCTCCAATGCCATCCCTTGTAAAATCGCCTGATTCAACTGATAACTAATCCCAGAACTCCAGTCATGAGGTGACACTAATTCCTCACCATCATACTTGCGGTCAAAAGATTTTGTCGGACATTGACCCGTTACCGCATAATAGAGTGATGCTGCCAAAGCATAAACATCTACGGTAGGATGGCGACTGCCTTTGCGAGATAATTCATAAGGGGAAAATGTCTTGTTGCCAAACTCCCTAGAAAAACTACTCGGTGGTGCCATTTCTGCGGCAATCCCAAAATCAATTAATACCGCCTTACCATTTTCCTTTAGCATAATATTCGGCGGCGTCACATCCAGATGCACCATTCCGGCTTCATGGATTACCTGCAAGGCTGACCCAATTTGGCGAATATACAATAGCGCCTCTGGTTCTGATAACTTACCATGATGCTGCACCCATTGCCATAAACTTTCCCCTGGAATAAAATCCATCACCAAACAATGAGTATCCCCTTCTGCAAACAAGTCAATCACTCTAACAATATGAAGATGGGGTTCAGCGCATAATTTCGCCAGCAACCGGGCTTCTTTTCTAAATCGTTCCACAAACTTGGCATAATTGGGGTCAAGTTTCAGGGTTTCATCTGGTGTTTTAATCACCACATATTGATTCAGGTTAATGTGTAAGGCTTTGTAGGTAATCCCAAACCCACCGCGTCCCAAGGTTGACTCGATGCGATATATTCCATTATGTAAGAGTTGACCGTCTGCCCACATAGTTTAATGTTGGATAATTTGAGAGAGTAGATTTTCCCTTATTGGTTTATTGTGCCTCATTCGTTGCCCTTGTGTCTTCCTCATCCGCCCTCTTTCTCAAACAAGTAGGGTGGGTTAGGCGGTTATACCCTTTCAATTGTGACCCTTTAATTTGAGATACGCCGTAACCCACCAATCACAAAACTGAATTGACTGAGTTAAAATTGCGGGATAAATTTTACGTACATCCGTGTCAACTTAAGCTAGAAACCCCTCCCGTCCCCCTTTTAGATCCCCCTCCCGTCCCCCTTAAAAAGGGGGAAGCCAGCGGATGCTTCGCTTTTTTTGTACGGGAGAGAGGAGCAAGAAAGGTATTATATTGCAGGCGTAGCCACCTACATTTTTCACTATTAATTGATCCAATTCCCCTTCTCCCTTGATGGGAGAAGGGGTTAGGGGATGAGGGTGAAACGCTACCACTGTATTAGTTTTCGCCTTAAGTGATATTCCAATTCTATTGCTAATACATTGGGTTTCCTACGTCAAGCCAACCTACTTATACAACTTATACAGTAAAAAATATAAGCCCTCACCAAAACCTGCATCAAAAAATTATTTGGGAAGTCGGTTGTTAGCGGGGTTAGTCGTGAAGGGAAAAGCTAAAAAATCACCACCCGGACAGATGAGATTGCCTTGGTTGGAGTGGGAGATGCCTAACTCAGAAGTGACAGAGGTAGCAGATAAGTTGGTCTTCGCAAATTGCTACAATCCACAGGCGGCTGGCGTCGCCCTTTCCCAGTGCCAGGTATGCGGAAACCTAGAAGCCGCGTGGTTTCGTGGGAATTGATGGCAAAACAATTCTTTACAGTTTGCTGAAACCTTTAAATGTTACACTCTACAAGTCTCCACGCGAGAGAAGAGAACCACGCGCTCATGACGCCACCGGATAACTTCCTTCCAACTCCAACCCCATCCCCACAATCCATACGCAACAAAACCAACCGCCATCCGAACGGGGAGATGCCCTAGCGGGGCATTTTGGGCATTGAAATAAATTTGATTATACTTTAGCCAGAAAACACAGCCAAGACGCCATCCAACTCTATCTCCAAAACGATTGTACGTTTTTGAATCAGCGTCAGGGTTTCCCCCGACACTTTCCCAAATACGCTTTTGTACAGAAAAGCCGAAGCGACCATTGCTATATTTTACCCAAAGCCTGTCAATCGTGCAGAGATCTGTACAAGGAAATTTTTCAATGTCTTCAATTTTCAGCCAACCTTTCTCTTCCCTGTTCGCCGCCTTCAACATAACCACAGCCGTTTCCTTATCCGCCTCTTTCCACTTCCCAGCTTTCAATAAATCCCGCAACCTTTGATAATCTACCCCTACCTCTGAACTCAAATCATCCATATCAGATTTAGATAGAGTCAATAACTCTAACCACGCCTCAATAGACTGGGGACGGTTTTTTGCCTCCAACGCCATCCCTTGTAAAATTGCCTGATTCAACGAATCACTAATCCCTCCAAACCATTGCTGAGGTGACACCAATTCCTCACCATCATACTTGCGGTCAAATGATTTTGTTGGACATTCACCTGTTACCGCATAATACAGCGACGCCGCCAAACAATAAACATCCACCGTCGGCTGACGACTTCCTTTTCGATATAACTCATAGGGAGCAAATGCCTTATTGCCAAAACTGCGAGAAAAATTACTTGGCGGTGCCATTTCTCCCGCAATACCAAAATCAATTAACACCGCCAAGCCATTGTCTTTCAACATAATATTCGGCGGCGTCACATCCAGATGCACCATTCCCGCTTCATGAACCACCCTCAATGCTGACCCAATTTGGCAAATATACTCTACCGCCTGCGCCTCTGATAACCTACCATGACGCTGCACCCATTGCCATAAACTCTCCCCTGGAATAAAATTCATTACAAAACAATGAATATCTCCTTCTGTAAACAAGTCAGTTACTCTGACAATATGGGGATGAGGTTCAGCGCATAATTTCGCCAGCAACCTGGCTTCTTTTATAAACCGCCTGACAAATTTAGGATAATTGGGATCAAATTTCAGTGTTTCATCGGGCGTTTTAATCACCACATATTGATCCAATTTCGTGTGTAAAGCTTTGTAGGTAATCCCGAACGCACCCCGTCCCAAGGTTGACTCGATGCGGTATGTTCTATTGTGTAAGAGTTGACCTGCTGCCCACATATTGAAATTTGGATGATTTGAAAGAGGAGATTTTCCCTTATTTGTTTATTGTGCCTCATTCGTTGCCAAAACCTCAAAAAATAAGGCTCAAGGCTCAGTAGTAGCGTGACTGTCAACTTACCTCAAACCCTGACAAAGGACAAATGACTAATGACTATCTCCACCTTTAACTTGCATTGTGTCCACCTACTTAGGTTCAATGGTACTGAAATAAGCATTGTGAGATCGCCAAAACCTTTGATATGCTGTAGGGTGACTTAAGTCAGTGACATTCTACTTAGGTTCATTTCAATATTAGGCAACAGCTAGAAGGGGTTCATAGACAAGGAGCATCAGCCTTTCACCGGGGATGGTTTCCATAGCATAGGTTTTGCCGTGAGCATCAGCAAAATCAACAAGATAGGCTCGACCCTCAAAATCCATCAGAATAGTGCCGACTTGCCCAGGTATTAGTCGGATTGGCTGTTGAGTTTCTTTATGGAGTGCCTGAATTTCTTCGGTTAATGCCACAACATCATATTCTTTAAAATTCATGGTTGTATCCTCACTGATCTACAGGATAGGTATTTGTTAGTCTTGGAAACTCTTCACCTGTGCGAATGATCCAACATCCAAGTACCAAAGAGCTTCCCACGTCCGTCGTCATCAAAAATTTTACGTCATACTGGGTTCCATACTCATCCGTTTTGTGAAGGGTTGCCTCATTATTGACAGCAGATTCTAATAGAGCCGTTTCTAATAACTCTTTGTTTTCTAGCGTAATCCCTAATCTATTTCTAAATAGGTTAGCTTTGTCTTTACCCTTCGGATGCTGCATATTCAGTGAATACCGCTCCAGTTTATCTCCCAGTTTGGCTCTGTATCCATTGGGTAACTTCATGTTCTGAAACACTCAAATTTAACGATTGGGATATTAGTCCAGTCGAACGCACCTCGTCCCAAGGTTGACTTGATGCGATGTAGTCCATTGTGTAAGAGTTGACCGTCTGCCCACATAGTTTAATGTTGGATGATTTGAGAGAGGAGAATTTACCTTATCTGTTCATTCTGCCTTATCTTTCGTCCTTTTGTCTTCCTCATCCGCCCTCTTTCTCAAACAGGTAGTGGCGTGACCCAACTAAAAATAGGACTTTGTTTGTCGTGAGAACTTTAGTTCTCTAACGCCTATCTGGAGAGGGCTGAAGCCCTCACTACGAACTAAGGCTAATCGACCAAATAAGGTGTACCACGCTAGTAGGGTGGGTTAGGCGGTTATGCCATTTCAATGGTTACCCTTTAATTTGATGTCCGCCGTAACCCACCAATAACGAGTTAGGATGAGAATAAAAATTCACCAAGTCAATTTGCATCGGTTACGCTTCGCTCTCCTCACCCTACAAGAGCGACTTATCTTTTGTCCTTTTGTCTTCCTCTGATTTAGCCGTCATCAAACCAAAAATGTAGCTAAAAAAGGGTAAAATGATTGCCGCATTTGTAAAATTCAATACCGACGTATTTCTGATTTTTTTGAAATACTTTAACTCAACAGATTGAACTTTAATGGCAAACTTTTGAACTCTTTACGTGTTTACTCACCTATTGGTATTGGCGATCGCTTTCCATTTTTGCGTACTTAAGAAAAAGCCTTGCTGACGCTGATTAAAACAGGTTAGACCGATCGGTTCTACGGTGCAGTGAAACCCACCATACGCCCAAGTTTGACGTAGGGTAAGGTCGAGATCTCCTCCGGCGGTAACTGAATCGTGTCTCCAGCACAAAGGATTTCTACCTCATCCGCAGCATTTAACACTAAGCCGTTTCCCCAATCGAGGGGACAATCGTCAGGTTGCGGGGGTAGAGGCTGGATAGGCTTACCTGTAGTCAGTTCACACCGTAAGTGTTCATCCATTGCCAAACACTGAATCTTACCACTGGGGGTGGCAAATTGGGGGGTGGAGAGTATTGCATCAGTTTGGGTAGCATCGGAGATCGTTGCATTTCCCGTGGACTCAGGGATTCGAGTGGCTTCCGGTTCGGAGGTTGAAGCACTACACGCGCCCAGGATCAGGGTAAGATTCAGAACGATCGCGATCGCTCCAGAGGCATGGGTTAATGGTCTAGAATAAACAAACATTGCATAGATGAAAGAAAACGGTGGGATAACTGTCGAAATTCTAACCTGCCAATCACCCCTCACCCCCTCACCTCAGGTTGTGTGTAGTCATACATTGCGCCTACACTAATATTTATCTACACCCAGATTGCCAAGACAGTTATGAACAGTGCCTTCCTAACTCGCCTTCATAGTCCCCAACGCCCGGTTCTCGTCTTCGATGGCGCGATGGGAACCAACCTGCAAATCCAAAACCTCACCGCTGAAGACTTTGGTGGGGCGAAGTATGAAGGATGTAATGAGTATCTGGTTCATACCAAACCGGAAGCCGTGGCGACGGTACATCGTCGTTTCCTGGAAGCCGGGGCGGATGTGATTGAGACGGATACCTTTGGGGGGGCGTCGATTGTTCTGGCAGAATATGATTTAGCCGACCAAGCCTATTCCCTGAATAAAGCCGCAGCCGAACTCGCTAAAAAGGTTGCAGCGGAATTCTCCACACCCGAAAAACCCCGATTTGTCGCGGGTTCCATCGGACCCACGACGAAACTCCCCACATTGGGGCATATTGATTTTGACACGATGCAAGCCACCTTTGTCGAACAAGCCGAAGGACTCTACGACGGCGGTGTCGATTTAATGATTATTGAAACCTGTCAGGATGTGCTGCAAATTAAAGCCGCACTGAATGGGGTGGAAGAGGTGTTTCGGAAGAAAGGGGAACGCCGCCCGATTATGGTATCGGTAACGGTGGAAGTTCAGGGAACCATGCTGGTGGGAACCGAAATTGGCGCAGCCCTGGCAATTTTGGAACGCTATCCCATCGATATTCTCGGTCTTAACTGCGCCACGGGACCCGATCGCATGAAGGATCATATCAAATATTTGTCCCAGCATTCACCCTTTGTGGTGTCTTGTATCCCCAATGCAGGGTTACCGGAAAATGTGGGCGGGAAAGCCCATTACAAGTTAACGCCGATGGAACTCAGAATGGCGTTAATGCATTTTATCGAAGACTTGGGTGTCCAGGTGATTGGCGGTTGTTGTGGAACCCGCCCCGAACATATTCAACAATTAGCCGAAATTGCCCAAACCCTGACGCCAAAAGAACGTCATCCAGAATACGAACCCGCCGCCGCTTCGATTTATTCCACCCAACCTTATGAGCAGGATAACTCATTCCTGATTGTCGGTGAACGGTTAAATGCCAGTGGGTCGAAAAAATGCCGTACTTTATTGAATAATGAAGACTGGGATGGATTAGTCGCCTTAGCTAGGGCGCAAGTCCGCGAAGGTGCCCATGTCCTCGATGTGAATGTGGACTATGTAGGACGGGATGGGGAACAGGATATGCATGAATTGGTCTCCCGTTTAGTCACCAATGTTACCTTACCCCTGGTGCTAGACTCCACGGAATGGCAAAAGATGGAGGCGGGGTTAAAAGTCGCCGGGGGGAAATGCATCCTCAATTCCACTAACTATGAGGATGGGGAGGAACGGTTCCTCAAAGTTTTAGAGTTAGCGAAACGGTATGGCGCGGGTGTAATTGTGGGGACAATTGACGAAGAGGGGATGGCGCGAACCGCTGACCGAAAATTCGCGATCGCGCAACGGGCATATCATCAAGCGATAGATTATGGGATTCCCGCCCATGAGGTCTTTTTTGACCCCCTGGCTTTACCCATTTCCACCGGAATTGAAGAAGACAGAAGCAATGGGAAAGCGACGGTTGAATCCATCCGCCGGATGCGGGAAGAATTACCCGGATGTCATATTATTTTAGGGGTGTCTAATATCTCCTTCGGACTCAATCCCGCCGCGAGGGTAGTATTAAACTCCATGTTTCTCCATGAAGCCATGGCGGTGGGGTTAGATGCAGCCATTGTTAGCGCCAGTAAGATATTACCCCTGGCGAAAATTGAACCCGAACATCAAGAGATTTGCCGGAAACTGATTTATGATCAACGGGAGTTTGATGGCGATATCTGCACCTATGATCCGTTAGGGGAGATTACTCAGCTATTTGAAGGCAAAACCACGAAGCGCGATCGCACGGTGGATGTGAATCTGCCAATTGAAGAACGTCTCAAGCGCCATATCATCGACGGGGAACGGATTGGCTTGGATAATAGTCTAGCAAAAGCCTTAGAAACCTATCAACCGTTAGAGATTATCAATACTTTCCTCTTAGATGGGATGAAAGTCGTCGGGGAACTGTTTGGTTCCGGACAAATGCAACTCCCCTTTGTCTTGCAATCCGCCGAAACCATGAAAGCAGCGGTGGCGTATTTAGAACCGTATATGGAAAAAGAAGACGGGGAAAATAACGCCAAGGGAATTATGGTGATTGCTACGGTGAAAGGGGATGTTCACGATATTGGTAAAAACCTTGTGGATATCATTCTCACCAACAATGGGTATAAGGTGGTGAATCTGGGAATCAAGCAGCCCGTAGACAATATTATTGAGGCGTATAAAGAGCATAATGCCGATTGTATTGCCATGAGTGGGCTGCTAGTGAAATCCACGGCATTTATGAAAGATAACCTGGAGAGGTTTAATGAACAGGAAATCACCGTTCCTGTCATTTTAGGCGGTGCAGCGTTGACGCCGAAGTTTGTCTATCAGGATTGTCAGTCTGCTTATAAAGGGAAAGTCGTGTATGGCAAAGATGCGTTTTCCGACTTACACTTCATGGATAAACTCATGCCCGCCAAAGCCGCCGAAGAGTGGGATGATTTAAAAGGCTTCTTAGATGAAGTGGATGACAGTCCTAATGGCAGTAATCAGCCCTCAGGAAACGGTAAATCTGATCAGAAGAAACAGAAGCAGAAGTCATCCGCGAAACAAGCGGTTCCAGAGGTAGAAGATACCCGCCGTTCTGAACATATTACCTTAGACCTGAATCGCCCAACTCCACCCTTCTGGGGAACTCGGATTCTGGAACCCGAAGATATTCCCATCGATGAGGCATTTTGGCATCTAGATTTGCAAGCGCTAATTGCCGGACAATGGCAATTCCGCAAACAAAAAGACCAATCCCGTGAGGAGTATAACCAGTTTCTGGAAGAGACAGTTCACCCAATTCTCGACGACTGGAAAAAGCGGGTTGTGGCGGAGAACTTGTTGCATCCGCAAATCATTTATGGCTATTTTCCTTGCCAATCGGAAGGGAATTCTCTGCATCTATTCGATCCGGAGATGATGAATCAAGACGGTGAGAAACATCCAGAGAAATGGGAACCGATTGCTACCTTTACATTCCCGCGCCAAAAATCGGGGCGGCGTTTATGTATTGCTGATTTCTTTGCGCCTAAAGAGTCCGGAATTATCGACGTCTTCCCGATGCAGGCGGTAACCGTGGGGGAAGTCGCTACCCGATACGCCAAACAGCTATTTGAATCGGATCAATATACCGATTATCTCTACTATCACGGTTTCGCGGTACAAATGGCAGAAGCCTTAGCCGAATGGACACACGCCCGAATTCGCCGGGAGTTAGGCTTGGCTGGGGAGGAACCGGATACCATTCGGGATGTCTTAGCGCAACGGTATCAAGGTTCGCGCTACAGCTTTGGTTATCCCGCTTGTCCGAATATCCAGGATCAGTACAAGCAACTGGAGTTGTTGGCGTGCGATCGCATCAACCTGTACATGGATGAAAGTGAACAACTGTATCCCGAACAATCCACCACCGCGATCGTTACCTATCATCCCGTAGCCAAATATTTCAGCGCTTAATTCTACCTTAATCGCACTTAATCGTAGGGTGCGTTAGCGAAGCGTAACGCACCATTTTTACTGCTGTGGGAATCACGACTTCATTGTAGAGTTGACGCAGCAAATCAAGCTGACCAATAGTAGAAAGATAAAAAATAGGCGAGGTATTACTGACAACAATCATCGGGAATCACTAAACTCATTGGTTCACTCTCCTCGCCTCTATATCAGTATGGGTGTATACTTAACATCAATGGTACGCTCAATAAGCCTTTGACCACTACATTCTCTCATGGTTACGCTTTACTCATTGGTGTGGGTGAATCCGCTTACCCGAAATGGTCACTCCCGGTGACGGTAAAGGATATGCACGCCATTCAGTCGATTCTCACTGATCCAAATCTTTGTAGTTATCTGAATGATGAACAGCATATCCGTTTATTGTATGATGCTGGGGCAACTCGTCAGGCGATAGTTGATGGATTAACCTGGCTGAAAGCACAAGCGGCGGCGGATACTGAGGCGACAATTATTATCTATTATTCTGGTCACGGCTGGCTAGATCAGTCTACAGGTAAATACTATTTGATTCAACATGATATTGAAGCCGTGGATATCCCAGATTCGGCAGTGTCGGCTCAAGCCTTTACCGAAGCAATACGCCAGATTTGTGCCAAACGATTGCTGGTGATTATTGATAGTTGTCATGCTCAAGGAATGGCAACAGCAAAGGATAAAATTGTCGCGATTAAACTACCCACAGATTTTGCTCAGACGGCGTTACCGAAACAGTTTATTGAGGAACTGAAACAGGGTGAAGGGCGGGTGGTTTTTACCTCCTCAAGAGGCACACAATCGTCTTGGATTCGTGGGGATGGGGCGATGAGTGTCTACACCTATCATTTAATTGAAGCGCTGCAAGGGGCGGGAAATCAACCGGGAGAGACAGTGGTGCGGGTGTCAAATTTAATGAATTATTTGGGAAAAGCGGTTCCCGAAACGGTGCAGCACGAATATCAACAAGAACAAATCCCCTTCTTTGATTTAGCCACCGAGGATTTTGCCGTGTCATTATTGCGGGGAGGGAAGGGTTTACCGGAGAAGGGATGGGAAGCGGTAGAAGCAGATGTGGCTGAGACAATGGGGAGAGTTATCGCAGGTAGAGATGTGGCTATAGCCTCAGGAACTCAAACCGTTGATAGTTCAGGTTCAGGTAATGTAAATTTCGGGAATATTGCCCGTGCTGGAGAGATTAGGATAGAGAAGAGTTCGTAATTCGTCATTTGTCATTCGTAATTCGTAATTCGTCATTCGTAGGGTGCGTTAGCGACAGCGTAACGCACCTTTCGACAGCGTAAGACACCTTTAACCTTTACCCTCATCATCGGTGTATCTGCTTCATTAACGTACCCGACGAGTTCTGATAATTGGTTGGGTGCGTTACTTCGTTAACGTACTCGACGGGTTCTGATGGTTGGTTCGGTGCGTTACTTCGTTAACGCACCCTACGACTAACTATATATCCCAAATACTGTTAAACATCTCTGGAATTTCACTCATCCCCCAATTGGGCGGATAAATACCTTGATTAATAAATCGATGAATCGTTGAAAATTGCCAATCCTGCGGACTCTGGCATAATTGATGTCGCACCGGATTGTAATGGATATAATCGCAATGATTAGCAAAATCTCTATCATCCCGAATTAGATGTTCCCAAAATCGTCTTTGCCATAGATTGCGTTCTTGTCGTTTTTGTCTAGAGGGAAAAATATCGGCATAAACTTCCAATTGATTGCCGTATCGTTTCGTCACAAAGGTTTTAATTAATCGCAGTCGAATTGATAAATCGCCATCTCCTTCTGGTAATGTCCATAAACAATGGAAATGATTGGGTAAAAGTACAAAGGCATTGATAGTGAAAGGATAGTTTTGACGTACATGGGTAATTGCCGTGCGGAGTGCAAGTCGTGCGATATCGCTGATTAGCCAAGGTTGACGATGATGTGTGACTTGGGTGAGAAAATAAGTACCACCAGGATGTTTAGTTCGGCGGTAGTTAGGCATAAGTATTCTGGGGTGAGTTGTTTATTTTAAAATACCACCGATGAGATCTATTTGTAGGGTTTGTAGGGTTTGTAGGGTGCGTTAGCGATAGCGTAACGCACCTGTACCCCCATCATTGGTGTGTCTGCTTTGTTAACGTACCCGACGAGTTTTGATGGTTGGTTTGGTGCGTTATTTTGTTAACGTACCCGACGAGTTCTCATGGTTGGTTCGGTGCGTTACTTCGTTAACGCACCCTACGGATTCTGGTAATTGGTTTGGTGCGTTATTTTGTTAACATACCCGACGGGTTCTGGTAATTGGTTTGGTGCGTTACTTCGTTAACGCACCCTACGGGTTCTGATGGTTGGTTCGGTGCGTTATTTTGTTAACATACCCGACGGGTTCTGGTAATTGGTTCGGTGCGTTATTTTGTTAACGTACCCGACGAGTTCTCATGGTTGGTTTGGTGCGTT